>CAYUXK010000018.1:0-30070 GCA_964448835.1 uncultured Clostridium sp.
AGTTAATGTCACACATTGTTTTTACAGCTTTCAATTACTTTCTCGGCAAGCTCATAAAGCTGCTCCATGCTTTCAAGCCTGCCCGTTTCCGCCCGCAGGGCTGCCGCACCGCGAATGCCTCGGATATAATACGCCGAATGCTTTCGCGCCTGCCGCATACCGATATAATCACCCTTGTATTCGCAGAGCTTTTTTATATGCTCAATCATTACTCTCATTTTTTCTTCGACAGGCGGCTCAGGCATCGCAACACCTGTTTTCATGAATTCATTGATTTGCTCAAATACCCAAGGTCTGCCCAGTGCGCCTCTGCCGACCATAACAAGGTCGCAACCTGTTTCTTCATACATTCTTTTCGCGCTCTCGCCGTCAATGATATCGCCGTTGCCTATAACGGGAATCCTCAGCTTTGATTTAACCTCTTTTATTATGTCAGTATTCACGGGCGGCGCGTACATTTGCTGCCTTGTTCTGCCGTGAAGCGTTATCGCCGCAGCTCCGGCGCTCTCGCAAAGCAGAGCAATTTCGGGCGCGGTGATGCTTTTGTCATCCCAGCCAGTACGGAGCTTGACGGTGACTGGCAAGTTAATTGCCTTTACACAAGCCTCGGTTATCCGCGCGGTAAGCTCAGGGTCACGCAAAAGCGCAGAACCCCCGCCGTTATTGGATATTTTAGGCGCGGGGCAGCCCATATTTATGTCAACGACATCAGGAGTAAAGTCAAGTGCCTTTACAGCGGCTTGAGCCATTATTTGTGGTTCATCGCCGAAAATCTGAATTGCACAGGGGTGCTCGGCGGCTGAAACGCGCATTAATTCCGATGATTTGCGGTCATTCATGCTTACGCCCTTAGAGCTTACCATTTCGCCCACAACATAGGCTGCGCCGTAGGAAATGCAAAGCTCTCTGAAGGCTCTGTCCGCAATGCCCGCCATAGGCGCAAGCGCCGCAAAGCCGTTAATCTCAACATTTCCTATTTTCACTTTCGCCGCCCCCTTTTGGCATTTTCAATATGTTATCACGATTTTAAATGTTTTTCAATATTTATTAAAATTTTGCTGAAAAGTTAAATTATATGTTATAATAACTGATGAGGTGATTCAATATGAAGCTTTTGGCACTCGACGGCAACAGTATTCTGAACCGTGCCTTTTACGGCATTAAGCTGTTATCCACTAAAGACGGCCGTTTCACTAACGGCATTTACGGCTTTATGAATATCCTTTTGAAGCTTACTGAGGAGGTAACGCCCGACGCGGTGGCAATAGCCTTCGATGTTAAAGCGCCGACGTTTCGTCATCAAATGTATTCGGGCTACAAGGCAAACCGCAAGGGTATGCCTGAGGAGCTAGCGTCGCAGATGCCCGTGCTGAAGGAATTGCTCTCTGCTCTGGGGTATCGGCTAATCGAGCAGTCGGGATGGGAAGCGGATGATATTCTCGGCACTCTCGCGGGTGCCTGCGGGGATAACGAGTGCTTCATTGCAACAGGCGACAGGGATTCGCTGCAGCTCGTGAGCGATAATATTAAAGTAATACTTGCCTCAACAAAGATGGGCAGACCGCAGAGCGAGCGATATGACGCTGATAAAATCCGTGAGGAATATATGGTTGGGCCGGAAATGCTCACCGATATTAAAGCGCTTATGGGCGACAGCAGCGACTGCATACCCGGCGTTTCGGGCATCGGTCAAAAAACCGCAGGCGAGCTTGTCAGCCGATTCGGTTCAATTGAGCAAATATATGACAAGCTTGATTCGCTCGACATTAAACCCGGGGTTCGGGATAAGCTTCAGGCAGATAAGGATATGGCCTTTCTGAGCAAGAAGCTCGGAACAATCAGCCGTGAAGCGCCGATTGATTTGGATTACTCTGCTTATACCAAATCTGCGCCCGATGTTTATAAGGTGACGAAGATTCTCTCGGAGCTTGAAATGTTTAAAATGATTGAGCGCCTTGATCTGGGCGCCGCCCCGCCGCGAAAAGACGGCGAAGAAAAAAAAGAGGGAATCAATTCTTCACTTTTTGTGCAGGATGATGCCGTGCTTTTGCTCAATATGCTGCGAAAAAAGGGCGAGGCATATTTTATATTTGAAAATGGCTCTTTCTTCTTCGCTCTTGATAACGGAGTGGGCGAAATTAATCATGACAATTCGGGTTATGATGAATTTATTTCCGATTTTCTTTTTGATAAAACAATTAAAAAATATACTTACAACATTAAAGCGCTGCATCTGTTTGCGCTAAAAAAAGACATTGAGGTGAACGCTGCCGCGGGCGATGCTATGCTCAGCGCCTATGTGCTTAACCCCTCCTCTTCAAGCTACGGTGAGGGCAGGCTGCTACAGGAATATTTATCGCTTGAAGCTGCAGAGAACTCGAGTAAAAACGCGTTTTACGCCGCGACGCTGCCGTCTCTTTTTGCAAAGCTTAATGCTGTAGCGCAGCAGAACGGTCAAACCGCCTTAATTAACGATATTGAGCTGCCGCTCGCGCGTGTGCTCGCGGGGATGGAATATGAGGGCTTTGAGGTTGACGCTAAGGGAATTGAGCAGTTCGGCGAGTCGCTGGGCAGCCGCATTGATGAGATTACGGCGGAAATCTTTGAGCTTGTGGGCTACGAATTCAACCTAAATTCGCCAAAGCAGCTTGGCGAGGCGCTTTTTGTTAAGCTTGGTCTGCCAAGCAAAAAGAAAACTAAAAGCGGTTTTTCAACCAACGCCGAGGTGCTCGAAGGGCTTGCCGATAAGCACCCGGCGGTAGCGAAGATTCTTGAATATCGCACTCTTGCGAAGCTGAAGGCGACCTACTGCGAGGGCTTACTGAAGGTTATCGGAGCAGACGGCAGGATTCATTCAACGCTAAACCAGACAGAAACGAGAACCGGCAGAATTTCTTCCTTAGAGCCGAATTTGCAGAATATCCCCGTTCGTTCGCCGCTCGGCAGAGAAATGCGCAAGTTTTTCAGGGCAAGGGAAGGATGGGTGCTGGTTGACGCGGATTATTCTCAAATCGAGCTTCGCGTGCTTGCGCATATAGCCAACGACAAGGTTATGCTTGACGCGTTTAATAATAATGACGATATTCACGCAATTACTGCCTCGCAGGTCTTTGATATGCCGCTTATGATGGTAACTCCGCTAATGCGTTCGCGTGCGAAGGCGGTGAATTTCGGCATCGTTTACGGTATCGGGGCGTTCTCGCTCGCGAAGGATATTGGCGTTTCACGCGCCGAGGCAGACAGATATATCAAAGAATACCTTGAGCATTATACAGGCGTTAAAAAATATATGGGTGAAATCGTGAGCAAGGCCAAGGAGCAGGGATATGTTGAAACGATGTTTGCCCGCCGCAGGTATTTGCCCGAGCTTTCGTCGTCCAACGCCATGCTGCGCGCATTTGGCGAGAGGGTTGCGCTTAATATGCCTATTCAGGGAACGGCGGCAGATATAATTAAAATTGCCATGATAAAGGTCTATGACCGATTAAAGGAACAATGTCTTCAAGCGAAGCTTATTTTGCAGGTTCACGATGAACTGATTGTTGAAGCGCCGATTTCGGAGCAGCAGGCGGTCAGTCAGATTCTAAAGCAGGAGATGCAGAACGCTGCCGCGCTTCGCGTTTTGCTACAGGCGGATGTAGGCAGCGGTAAAACATGGTATGACGCGAAGTAACCGCCGTATAAAGGAATGACTGTTATGAAAGAAGTAGTTTTCGTTTGCACGGGCAACACCTGCCGCAGCCCGATGGCGCAGGGGATTTTTGCTGCTATGCTAAATGAGCTCGGCGTTGAGGGCATTGAATGCTCAAGCGCAGGTCTCTTTGCGGTTACAGGCGATGAGGTTGCGGTTAACGCCGTTAAGGCGGCTGAGCGCTTCGGTGCGGATATATCGGGCAAAAGAGCGCGGCGCATAACCTCTCAGTTGCTTGATGAAGCGGATTTATTTATCTGCATGACAAGGCCGCATCTTAAAAGCCTGTCAATGTATGTTGACAAAAAAAAGCTTATGTGTATGAGTCCTGATATTTCCGACCCTTACGGCGGTGACCTTGAGAGGTATATCAGCTGTGCGAATGAGATTAAGTCCTCGCTCACCGATATGTATGATGAAATAATCGGGAGGCTTCGCGATGACGGTTAATATTGTGCCTATGAATCCAGACCATATACCCATCCTTGCCCGGCTTGAGAGGCTCTGCTTCACCCACGCGTGGAGCGAAAGCTCATTAAGTCAGGAGCTTGGCGAAAGCGCGGCGCACTTTCTTGTTGCGCAGGATGAGCGCGGGGTTTTGGGCTATATAGGCAGCATCGAGAGCGATGGCTGCTATATAACGAATGTGGCGGTTTTTCCTCAATTCAGGGGGCAGGGTGTGGGTACTCTGCTGCTCAAAAGCTTAGAGAGCGAAGCGGCTCAAAGGGGATGCGAATTCATCACCCTCGAGGTTCGCAAAAGCAATCAGGATGCAATCCGCCTGTATTTGCGCCTTGGCTATGATTATGTAGGTGAAAGAAAAAACTTCTATTCACTGCCCGATGAGGACGCGGTGATTATGACAAAGCAGTTATATAAAGATGAGGTAGCGCTATGAAAATTCTTGCAATCGAAACCTCCTGCGACGAAACAGCGGCCGCCGTTGTTGAGAACGGAAGAACCGTGCTGTCAAATGTGATTGCCTCGCAGGTTAAGGAACATATAGTGTATGGCGGCGTTGTGCCCGAAATTGCCTCGCGCATGCATATCCAGGCAATCAGCGGCGTTACGGCAAAGGCGCTCAGCGATGCTCACACCCTCCTAAGCGATATTGACGCGTTAGCGGTAACATACGCCCCGGGGCTTATCGGCGCGCTGCTGGTCGGCGTTAACTTCGCAAAAGGTCTTTCGTACTCCGCGGGTGTGCCGCTTGTGCCCGTTCACCACCTGAGAAGCCACATTGCCGCGAATTACATTACATCGCCGAGCCTTGAGCCGCCATTTATCTGCCTTGTTGTTTCGGGCGGTCACAGTCATATTGTCGCCGTGAAGAGCTACACGGATTTTGAAATTATCGGCAGAACCCGCGATGACGCGGCGGGGGAATGCATGGATAAAGCGGCGCGAGCAATGGGCCTGCCATACCCGGGCGGCGTCAACCTTGATAAAGCGAGTATGGGCGGCAACGCCAAGGCATATAAGCTGCCGCATCCTCGCGTGGAAGGGAGCAAATATGATTTCAGCTTTTCGGGGCTTAAAACCGCCGCCGTCAATCTGATTCATAACGCTCAGCAAAAGGGCGAAGCAATCAGTGTGCCCGACCTCGGCGCCTCATATATTGAGGCGGTGGTGGATTGCCTTGCAAAAAACACCTGCGAGGCGGCGAAAGAGTTCGAATTCGAAAAAATCGTGCTTGCCGGCGGAGTGTCGGCAAATTCGCGCCTTCGCGCCCGATTTGAAAGGGATTGCGCGGCAAACCACTGCGAGCTTTATATGCCCGAGCTGTCACTTTGCGGCGATAATGCCGCCATGGTTGGAGCGCAGGGGTATTATGAATTTATAAACGGCAATACTGCAGGATTATCACTTAATGCTTGCGCAACAAAGCCGATTAACGAGAGTTTTCAATAAAAAGACATTTGATTATGAAATTTTTATAAAATTTACTTGCAGATATTGACAAAACAATATTATTTGATATAATCTACACTGGGGTACGTTGTAATGGATACAAAATCCACGTTTTGAACACATTTCATCATCACCGCTTTTGCGCATTTTACAATTTGTTTTGCTCTTGAAAGGAGAATAGTTTTGGAGAACATGACCAAAAACAGTACAGTTATTTCGTGGATAAAGGAGAAAATTGAGCTGGTTCAGCCAGATAACGTAGTTTGGATTGACGGAAGCAAGGAGCAAGTGGAAGCTCTTCGCGCCGAGGCTTGCTCTACGGGCGAGATGATTAAGCTTAACCAGGAGAAGCTGCCAGATTGCTATCTTCACAGGACCGCTGTCAACGATGTTGCGCGCGTTGAGGCGCGTACTTTTATTTGCGCGCCCACTAAGGAAGAAGCAGGCCCTACAAATAACTGGATGGCGCCCGACGAAGCATATAAAATGCTTTACGATATTGCCCGCGGCAGCTACAAGGGCAGAACCATGTATATTATTCCTTATTCAATGGGTCCCGTCGGCTCGAAGTTCTCAAAGGTCGGCATTGAGCTTACCGACTCCATATACGTTGTTCTCAACATGTCAATTATGACCCGCGTAGGCAAAGCTGTTCTTGATACCCTGGGCGACAGCAACGACTGGGTTCGCGGGCTTCACTGCAAGTGCCAGATAGATGAAGAAAAACGCTACATCTGCCAATTTCCGCAGGATAACACGATAATCTCAGTTAACTCGGGCTACGGCGGCAATGTTTTGCTTGGCAAGAAATGCTTTGCTCTTCGCATAGCCTCCTACCAGGGGCATAACGAGGGCTGGCAGGCTGAGCATATGCTTATTCTCGGTTTACAAAAGCCGAACGGCGAGGTTAATTATATCTGCGCCGCTTTCCCGTCTGCCTGCGGCAAGACTAATCTTGCAATGCTTATTCCTCCCGAGGGATATTATAAAAAGGGCTACCGCGTTTGGTGCGTAGGTGATGATATCGCCTGGATTCGCAAGGGTAATGACGGCAGGCTTTACGCAATCAACCCCGAAAACGGCTTTTTCGGCGTCGCCCCCGGAACTAACGAAAAATCCAATCCCAACGCGCTCGCTTCAACCAAGAGAGGCACTATTTTTACAAACGTTGCGCATAACCTTGACGATAACACCGTTTGGTGGGAGGGTCTCGACAAGAATCCGCCCGAGAATGCAATCGAGTGGAAGGGCAGCAAATGGAACGGCAAAACAAGCGCGGAAAACGGCGCTCATCCCAACAGCCGCTTCACCGCGCCCGCGGTTAACTGCCCGTGCATTAGCCAGGAGTTTGAGAATCCTCAGGGCGTTCCGATTTCAGCTTTCGTCTTTGGCGGCAGGCGTGCGAAGCTTGCTCCGTTGGTATATCAGTCAAAGAGCTGGAACCACGGCGTTTTTGTCGGCTCAATAATGGCCTCCGAAACTACCGCGGCAGCAGCGGGTGCAGTCGGCGTTGTTCGCCGCGACCCGATGGCTATGCTTCCCTTCTGCGGCTACGATATGGCGGATTACTGGAAACATTGGATTAATATCGGCGCCGGGCTTGACAGCGATAAGGCGCCCAAAATCTTCAACATTAACTGGTTCCGTAAAGACGATGACGGCAAATTCCTTTGGCCCGGCTTTGGCGAGAACCTTCGTGTTCTTGACTGGATTATTGACCGCTGCCTTGGCAAGGTCGATGCAGAGGAAACGCCGATAGGCTTTGTTCCCAAGGCTGAGGATATCAACCTTGAAGGCATCGAGGATGAGGTGAGTATCAATCAGCTTAATGATATTCTCCACATTGACCGCGAGCTTTGGCAGGATGAGGTTAAGGGCATAGAAGAATTCTATGCGAAGTTTGACCGCTTGCCCGCAGAGCTGAAAGCCGAGCTTGAAACGCTCAAGGCAAACCTAAAATAATGCAAATACTAAAGCCTCCGACTAATTGTCGGAGGCTTTTTTGCGTCTTTGTATAGAATTCAAAACTACTTAATTCTTATCGCTACTATTGATTTGGCGGTCATATCAACTGTAAGAACGCCGCCGGCGAGCTTAGCGCCGCCGAAGTCCTTAAGTGTAACCGTATCGGGCTTATCAAAGGTGTTGCAGTCGGTGATATTCTCCGCCGTGAGCACGGTCGCCTCAATCACCTTGCCGCCGATTCCGCAAAGCTCGCAGTCAATTTTATGGCTGCTGACGCAGTCGAAGTTACAGAGTGTGACGTTAATTGTTCCGTCCTCGCTCATTGAGGCAGAGCCTTCAACCGCCTTCATTTCTTTACCCTCAACACTGTAAAGAGGGGAGTGAATATATAAAGGCAACATCCGCGCGTCCTGATGCATGGCATACATCTTGAACGCATAGAAGGTGGGCGTTTTAATCATTTTTTCGCCCTCTGTAAGGATAACTGATTGCAAAACGTTAACTGTTTGGGCTATGTTTGCCATCCTTACGCGGTCGCAGTGCTTGTTGAAGATATTGAAGTTGGTGGCGGCAATAAGCGCGTCACGCATCGAGTTTTGCTGATATAAAAAGCCCGGATTAGTGCCCGGCTCAACATCGGTCCAGATGCCCCATTCGTCAACGACAAGAGCGATTGTTTTGTCGGGGTCATATTTATCCATAATGTTGCTGTGCTTTGTGATTATGGTATCCATTCTCTGCGCTTCGACGATTGTGTTAAAATAATCCGCTTCGCTGAATTCAGTCGCGCTGCGGCTGCCCCTGGGGCCGGTGTAATAGTGCAGGCTCAGACCGTTATACATACGGCGCGGAATGCCCTGCATAACCTTCTCAGTCCAGTTATAATCCTCACCGTTCGGACCGCACGCGATTTTGAACAGAGAATTGCCGGAAAAATTGCGCAGATAGGTCTGATAACGTCTGTATTCGTCAGCGTAGTATTCGGGTGCCATATTGCCGCCGCAGCCCCAGTTTTCGTTGCCAACGCCCCAGTATTTTACCTTCCACGGCTCTTTGCGACCGTTTTTCTCTCGAAGGAGCGCCATGGGTGAAACACCGTCAAAGGTAATGTATTCAACCCATTCCTGCATCTCTTGAACGGTGCCGCTGCCGACGTTGCCGTTTATGTAAGGCTCACAGCCGAGCAGCTCGCAAAGGCGGAAAAACTCGTGTGTGCCGAAACTGTTATCCTCCGTGACCTTGCCCCAGTGGGTGTTGACCATGGTTTTGCGCGCGCTCAGCTCGCCGATTCCGTCCTTCCAATGATATTCGTCGGCAAAGCAGCCGCCCGGCCAGCGAAGAACGGGGATTCTAATTTCTTTGAGTGCTTCGATAACATCGACGCGGATGCCGTCAATATTAGGAATATCGGAATTTTTGCCGCAAAAGATACCGCCGTAGATGCAGCGGCCGAGATGCTCGCTGAAGTGACCGTAGATGTTTTTGCTGATAACCTCGCCGGGGCGGTCGCTGCCGATTATTGCTTTTGCTGTTGCCATAATAACTCTCCTTATATCACGGGGAAGTCACCCGTTATTGTTTTCTAAATCCGGTCGTAGTTACCTTCGCAACGACATTCCCGCCGCTGTCGGTAACGGTTATCTCAAAAAAGCAGGCGGTTTTACCGTTCTTTAAGCATATTGCCTCGGCGTAAAGAATCGGACCCTTGCTTGGGTTCAAATAGCTGATTTGGCTGTTTAGCGAAACAGTTCTTGGGTTCTCTGTGCATGCCGCCACGGCAAAGGCAAAGTCGGCAAGCGTAAAAATTGCGCCTCCCATGACGAAGCCCATTGCGTTAAGGTGAAAGGGCTTTACGGTAAGCGAGCATTTGGCATAATTCTCATCAACATATTCAATAAAAATGCCTGTTGCTTCTGTTGCGTACTTATCTTCTGCAAAACGGCTACGAGCATCTTGAGTGTAATCCATTTTTTTATCCCCCCGAAATCTATCGGATATATTAGCATATTCGGCAAAAATTTTCAACTATATTTCACATTGCCATAAAAATACTTTGAAAAATATAAAGTAGAATTAATCATCATTTAGAAGGTAATTCAGCATCCGCTCGGGATTTTCCAAAAACCGCTTCATCAGGCTGAAATGCTCCGTCTGCTCATATACGATCTTTTCAATGCCATCTTGCGTGAGCTGAAAAATCTGCGCGTTTGGCAGCGTCATGAGCATTGGCGAATGTGTTGCAATGATAAACTGTGATTCTTTTTTTACAAGCGCGTCAATTTCAGCTATCAGCGTAAGCTGCTTTGCAGGTGACAGAGCTGCCTCAGGCTCGTCAAGAATATACAGACCGTGACTACCGAAACGGTTCTGCACCAAGGCGAGGAAGCTTTCGCCGTGGGATTGCTTATGCAGCGAAACACCGCCGTAGCTGTCAATAACGGGCGGCGAAAACGACGGCTCTTTATCCATATCCTCAATGTTCGTTGCAACGTTATAAAAGCTTTCGGCGCGAAGGAAAAAATCGTCTTTGGCATAGCTTCCTTTGGATATCTGAATATGCTTATATAGCTCGGAGTGCGTTTCGCTGGTAGCAAAATTAAAGTTTCGTGTGCCGCCCTCGGCGTTAAAGCCCATTGCAACCGCGATTGCCTCGAGCAGGGTGGACTTGCCCGTTCCGTTTTCGCCTACAAAAATTGTGATGTCATTTTCAAGCTCAAGCACATTGCCGCTGTTCAGATATTTTACTACAGGCAGTGAGCGCAGATAAGAGCCGCGCGGCAGAGTATCTTTAACGCCGACGCTTCTGATATACTTTCTGTCCATGCGCGCCTCCTTAATATTGTTAATAGTATTAAACCATACTTCATCGGCAAAATCAATAAAAAAGCACCCCGAAAAATTTCGGAGTGCCAAAGAAAAATTAAGGTCAATATCCAAGCTGCGTAATTATCGCAAGGGCCTCGTCATAATACAATTTCGGTATGGTTGTGCTCAGCAGGGTGTTATTAACACGCACGATTGAAATATAAGTACCTGCGTTCTCAAAAACTAGTTTGTCAAAATTGTTGCCGCTTGATTCTTTGCCGTCTTTATATTCGTTTATGAGATAGAGATATTCGTTCTTAGCTGAAGCATCGGTGGTGAATTGATAAAAAATTAACGAATATTTATTACCCTCAGGGCTTGCCTTGTAAACCTTTTCACACGTATCCTTCGCAGAATAAAACTGCGTGACATCCTTGACAGTAAAGTTCTGCGCTTCCAAGCTCGATTTAAAGGTTTCGGCAGTGACAACAGCCTTTTGGCTGCAGGAGCAAAAAAGCATCAAAATGCAGAGAGTAAGTGCAAAAACAGCGGTAATTTTTTTCATTAAAACACCTCCAGCAAAAGCTCTGTTCAAACAAATTATATACTATTCAAACATAATTTGTCAATGAATTATTGAAAATTTAGTAAAAATATAGATAAGTATTGACAAATGGGTAAAAGATGTTATACTTTATCCAACAAGTATAACTTTTCATACCGAATGATTGAAAAGGGGAATTTCAACAATGAGTTATGATAAAAATGACATGAAAATGCCGCCGGGCAAATTTATTGCCACGGTTAAAATCGGCGCAAAAGGTCAAATAGTTTTGCCCAAGGACGTCCGCGATATGTTTGGCATTTCCGCAGGCGACAGCCTGCTGCTGCTTGCTGATATCGATCGGGGAATCGCGCTTAATACTGTTGAATATTTTAACAAGGTTGCCGATGCCGCGTTTGAGCGCGGTAATCCAAACAAGCAGCAGGCGGATTTTGCCCAAGCGGTAAGAAACGCGACAGACGAATCCGAAGACAAGCCACAGGGAAATATGAGGGGTGATTTTTAATGACAGCAATTAAAACTGTTGAGCTGACAAAAAGATTCAAGGATAAAACAGCGGTTGATTCCCTTTCGCTTGAGGTGGAGCAGGGTGAGCTGGTTGCTTTACTCGGTGTTAACGGCGCGGGCAAAACCACCATGGTGCGTATGCTCTCGTGTCTGCTTGAGCCCACGAGCGGAGACGCTTTTTTGCTCGGTAACAGCGTAACCGAAAAGCCGTTTGAGATTAAAAAAATAATTAACCTTTCGCCGCAGGAAACGGCTGTTGCCCGTAACCTTACAGTTCGCGAGAACCTTGAGCTTATAGCGGGAATTTACGGCAACCCAAAGGCTCAGGCAAAAGAAAAGGCGCAGCGTATGATAGAAACCTTCAGCCTTGAACCTGAGGCAAAAAACAAGGCGAAAACGCTTTCGGGCGGCACGCAGAGGCGGTTGAGTATTGCAATGGCGCTTATATCCGAGCCCAAAATCCTTTTTCTTGACGAGCCGACTCTTGGCCTTGATGTTATCGCGCGGCGCGAGCTGTGGGCGACAATTAAGAAGCTTAAAGGCTCGGTAACGGTAATTCTTACAACCCACTATATGGAGGAGGCTCAGGAATTATCCGACAGAATTGCCATAATGGCGAAGGGGAAGCTTCGCGCGCTCGGCACGGCTGATGAACTGATAGAAAAAACAGGAGCGAAAAATTTTGAAGAAGCGTTTGTGGCGCTTGCGTCAGAGGGGAGTGACATTGGATGAAAACTGCTGTTTTTGCATCAAGAAATGTTAAAGAGATTATTCGAGACCCGCTCAGCCTCTTTTTCGGAATAGCGTTTCCTCTCGTGCTGCTGTTTATGCTCTCGGCAATTCAGCGGAATGTTCCCGTTGATATTTTTAATATCGAGCACCTAACGCCCGGCATAGCGGTGTTCGGACTATCGTTTGTTTCACTGTTTTCTGCCACGCTTATATCCAAAGATAGAACCACTTCATTTTTAATGCGTCTGTTTGCCTCACCCATGCACGCCGGCGGATTTATCCTGGGCTATACCTTGCCGCTCGTGCCAATGGCTCTCGCTCAGAGCCTGATTTGCTTTATCGCGGCTGCGCCTCTCGGTATGGAGCTAAACTTGAACACCCTGCTGACCGCTATTGTCTTAATTCCCGCGGTGCTGCTGTTCATAGGCATAGGTCTTCTTTGCGGCAGCATGCTCAATGATAAGCAGGTCGGCGGCATATGCGGCGCTCTTCTTACCAATCTTTCGGCATGGCTTTCGGGGACATGGTTTGACATTGAGCTTATCGGCGGCGCATTCAGCAAAATTGCAAAGGCGCTTCCTTTTTACCACGCCGTTGAGGCGGCGCGGGCGGCGGCATCGGGGAGTTATAGCGTAATAATGCCGCACCTTTGGTGGGTTATTGGCTACGCCGTGTTGACTGTCGCTGTGGCTGTGTTTGCCTTCCGCCGTAAAATGAGAGATTAATCAAAAATTTGATTCTCTTCCCCGTGAATTTTTCACGGGGTTTTTTGCTTTTAGTCATACCGCTTAAATCAAAGAGTATTAATTTTAAAATTGTGTGGATTTTTTAAAAAATATATGTTATCATTATCTTGTCAAAATATAGATTCTTTCATCTAAATCACAAAACATGATTTTTACATATTGGAGGAGACTACTATGAAAAAATTAACGCTGAGAATAACCTCTCTGCTGTTGGCGCTTATGATGCTTGCCGGCGGAGCGCCGTTAAGCGGGATTAGTCAAATTGATTTCGATCTGCCGTTTTCGGTGCGCGCGAGCGCGTTAACATCCAGCGGCAATTGCGGCCCTAATTTGACATATAATCTTAACACCACAACGGGTATTTTGACTATATCAGGTACCGGCGACATGTTTGATTACTCGGCAGACAATGACCCGCCTTGGTTAAGCAGCGGCTCGGGGAGTATCACCGGTGTAGTAATTAACTCCGGCGTTACTTCCGTTGGCGCGTATGCCTTTAAAGCATTTTTTGTTTTAACAAGCGTTCAGATTCCCGCTACAGTTAAGAAAATCAACGCTCGCGCTTTTGATAATTGTATCGCGCTTACAACTGTAACCGTTGAAGACGGCGCCACAATTCAAACAAAAAGCAAGCTTGAAACTATCGGTGAGCGCGCGTTTTCACAGTGCATATCGCTCGTCAACATTACTCTGCCCTCCGCTGTATTAAGCATCGGGTACCAGTGCTTTATGGGCTGCTCAGCGCTTACCGGCATCACTCTGCCCGACTCGATGACTACTATCGGTGAGCGCGCTTTTTATAATTGCTCAGCTCTTACTACTCTTACAATACCAAAGGGTGTTACAAGCCTTGGCTACCTTGCTCTTCGCAACTGCACCTCGCTCTCGAGTATAAATGTATCTTCCGAGAATACAAAATACTCAAGTTTAGACGGTGTACTGTTCAATAAAGCCAAAGATGTTCTCATGACCTACCCCATGAACAAACAGGATATAGAATTTTATGATGTTCCCGACAGCGTTATCACGATATCAAGCTCCGCTTTCGAGGGAAACGATTATATCGAGCATATCTATGTTCCGAAGTATGTTCACACCATCGGCGACCAGGCGTTCCATCACTGCGACAGCCTTATATTCGTTGAGATTGACCCGTCAAGCCCCTTCTTTGTGTCTAATGAAACCACAGGCGCGCTTACCAGGCGCGACCGCAATACCCTTGTGCTTGTGCCCGCCGGAGTAAGTGCAAATCAGTTTGTCGTTCCCGATGAAATTACCGAGATTGCAAACTACGCGTTTTATGGCTGCGATAATATCAAAAATGTGAGAATCGGCAAAAATGTTACCTCGATCAGAAATTTCGCTCTTGGCTTTTATGAGTTTGAAAACAATAACGCGAAATATGATGATTTTACTATTTACTGCTATATGGGCTCTGCCGCTCAGGACTATGCGATTGAGAATGGTATAAACTATGAGCTTATCGATAAACCGTGGGACGGAACTGCGGCAAACTTGTTCTTAAGCGGTGAAGGTACTCAAGCATCCCCTTATAACATAAGCACTGCCCAGCAACTTTCACTTATGGCCGGGCTCATTAACGGCACGATAACAACCTATGATGGGCAACCGGCTAACGCGGGCGCTTTTGCCGGCGCGTATTATAATCTTTGCGGCGATATCAACCTTAACAACACCGCCAACTGGGAGAATTGGCTCACTGTTTCAAATTTGACCGCTACGGTGAACGCGCCCGCAAGGACCTGGACCCCCATTAGTGAGTTCAGCGGCGTATTTGACGGCTGCGGATACTCAATTAACGGTCTTTTTGTTAACGGCAATTCAGCGCAAGCGCAGGGGCTTTTTGCTAATCTCAACGGCGGCCAAATCAAAAACCTCGGCTTAACAAACTCTGTTGTGTATTCAAATATAAGTGCGGCAGGCTTAGTCGTAGGTAGTATTACAAGCGGCACGGTGAGTAACTGCTACGCCGGCGGCGAAGTATTCTCAACCTTTGTAGCCGGTACTATTGCAGGACTAAATGCGGGAGGCACAATCGAAAAAAGCTATGCCTACGCGACTGTCACGACTCAGTCAAGCGGCGGCGGTATTGCAGGCACAAACCAAGGCACGGTTGCCAACTGCTTTAGCGCTTCCACCGTTACAGTGAACCAAAACGGCGGCGGTATTGCAGGCGCGAACTCCGGCTTTATCAATAATTGCTACAACATCGGCGCGGTCAGCACAGTCAATGCCGATCCCGCAACCTCCTACATTGGCGGTATCGCGGGCTCTTGCTCAGTGCCTCTTACAAATGTCAGCGGCTGTTATTACTGCATCGGAAGCGCGCAGGGAGGCATTAACGGCACTGATGCGCAGTTAACCTCAACGGCTCCGCTCAGTCAAGACGCGCTCACTAATCAGGCTTCGTTCCCGGGCTGGGATTTTACAAGCATATGGACTGTTTTAAAAACAAGCGGCAGTTATCCTTATCCCTCTATTCGCAGTAATCCCTATAAGCTTAAATCCCTGCCCGTATTTTACGCAGTTACGGTTGTTGAACGCCAAAACGGAGTTGTAACACCAGGCAGCTCGGTTGTTCCGATTAACAGCGTTATCTCATTTACTGTAACCCCTAACGAGGGCTACAGTATCAACGAAATATATGTTGATAATGTACTTCTCGGCAATTCATATCCCGAATCAACTGAGCAGAAGGTTACCTTAACCCGCGTAACAAAAGAACACTCCATTCTTGCAACCTTTAAGCCAAACCTATACAATGCGGTGTTTGACCCGGGTGACGGCGCGTTTGTGGGCGTTACCGGTTCAATAACCGTTCCCACTGAATTCGGTACAATTCCGACGCAGCCGGGCACCCCCGTGCTTGATGGGATGGATTTCGACGGCTGGGACAGCCAGCTTGCGCCAATCGGCGTCGGCGGTGCGATTTATACGGCGCGCTATGTAAGCCAGCATATACATGATTATTCAATATTTGACCACACAACACAGGCAACCTGCCTTGTTGACGGCGAAACTGTTTACAGATGTAACTGCGGCGAAAAAAGTGTAACGGTTCTTCCCGCAGTAGGTTACCACCAGTGGAACTCAACACCCACGATTGATGTTCCCGCCACCTGCACAACAGCAGGCTCTCAGTCCATTCGCTGCTCGGTATGCGGCGAAATGCAGGCAGGCACGAGTCAGGTAATCGCGCCTCTGGGCCACCTTGGTCTTGAGACTAACTGGGTGGTTGACAAGGCGGCAACCTGCTCGCTTGCGGGTATTAAGCACATCGCGTGCCAAAGACCGGGATGCGACTATATTGAAAGGGAAAACACTGTTATCGAGCCTCTGGGCCATTCATATGATGATGACCATCGCACTGTAATAAAGCAGCCGACCTGCACCGAAGACGGCCAGGCGATTTATCAGTGTGTTCGCAGCTGCTCAACAACAGAAATCAGAACGCTTCCAAAACTCGGCCACATCTGGGGCGACTGGCAAACAACGCTCCCGGCTACCTGCACCGCCGAGGGCTCGGAGCATCGCATCTGCTCCCGCGCCGGCTGTGAAGAGGTCAGAGCACTTGCGATGGTAGACCATACCTACGGCGCGTGGACTGTTACCGTCGTACCAACCTGCGGCTCCACGGGCACTAGGCAGCGCGTGTGCTCCGTATGCAATCGCATTGATACAGAGACGCTGCCGGTCAGTCATACTTTCGCAACTGAATTCACGGTTGATACACAGCCGACCTGCTTTAACGAAGGCTCAAAATCAAAGCATTGCACAATCTGCGGCGAACGCAGCGAAATAACCGCTATACCCCAGCTTACGCATCAGTATGGAGCATGGCAAATCGTGCGCGCGCAGACGGCGAGCCAGAACGGTTTGAGAAAGCAAACCTGCTCTCTTTGCGGAAATGATAAGATTGAGTTAATCGGAAGCATTGAGCCGTCATTCTCGGTGTCGCCGATTTCGGCAATAACCTATACCGGCAAGCCCATATGCCCGAGCGTATCGGTTAAGGCGGGCAACACCACCCTGACTGCCGGCACGGATTATTATGTGGAATATTTCAACAACATAAATGTCGGCACCGCGAGCGCGGTTGTAACCGGAATGGGAAGCTATACGGGTTCAGTAATTCTCAGCTTCGCGATTAATAAGGCTGATATTTCCTTGGTTACAGTAGTACCAATCCCAAGCTGCCCGGCAAATGGCTTGCCGTGCCGCCCCGTGATTTATGCAACCATTGACGGGTCATATGTTGCGCAGGATAAAGATTTCACTTGCACATATTCAAACAATGTCTCGGCGGGCACGGCTACGGTGGTACTGACAGGCATAGGGAATTACAGCAAAACAAAGACAGCAACATTTACCGTAGCGGCAAATACCGCGCCCTTTACTGTTGACCCGATTGCGCCGCTTGATTACATCGCCTCGCCGCGCACACCCGCCGCAGTTGTTAAAAGCGTCGCAACGGGAACACTTCTGACCATTGGCGTAGATTACAACGTCGCTTATCAAAACAATAGAAACGCCGGGTATGCAACTGTTGTTGTAACGGGCATTGGCGCATACGCGGGCACGGTTACAGTTGGCTTTGTAATCAAACCCAAGAATATTTCATCGGTTACGTCGCCCACAATTGCAGATCAGGCTTTCAATTTCACCGCCCAGACCCCGTCCTTCAGGTTGGTTGACGGCTCGGGTGAGCTTGCCTATAACACCGATTATGTATCCACATTCAGCAATAACATTGCCGTCGGCACAGCCACGGCGCAGGTAAGCGGCAAAGGCAACTATTACGGTACTGCAACCTACTTCTTCAATATAACCAAGGCGCAGGCGAGCAGCTTCATTGTTACCGTTTCGGGGCCTGCATATTATACGGGCTCTGCGCTCACCCCGGCAATCAGCGTAACCTACGGCGGCACAACATTAAGAAGCGGCGTGCATTATACGGCCGTATATTCAAATAATATTAACCTTGGCACAAATACTGCGGTGATAACTATTACCGGTATGGGCAACTTTGTCGGTCAAAAGGTTGTTAACTTCTCAATTATCGAAAGACCGGCAACCAGAGTCACAGGCATTACTCTCGATAAAACATCCGCTACTGTGTCATATGACAGCACAGTTGTCATTGCCGCGACAGTTTCACCCGGTGATGCGACAAACAAGAAGATTAATTGGACCTTAAGCGGTAGCGTGGTATCAATGACAGTCAGCACCGACGGGACCAAATGCACCTTGAAGGGTACCGGCAGCGGCAGCGCAACCGTTAAGGCTACCACCGAAGACGGCTCATATTCAGCAACATGCGCAGTTACCGCTAAGATGAGCTTCTGGCAGAAAATAGTTGCTTTCTTCCGCAGCCTTTTCGGCGGGTCGAACTCAGTAGCCTATTGGCTGACCAGATAATTAACCGAGGGATTAGTATATGAATTTGGCTGTTCGCGCAATGCTCAAGGCGCTTTCACGCGATAATCACATTGAGGTTGATTCTTCACGCAGCTTTGCCAATTTAAAGGGTAAGGATTTACTTCGAGCTTTTGTAAAAAGCCTGAATTACGTTGTATCTGTAGATGAGCGGAGAATTCCAACGCGCATTTATTTGCCCGAGGATTTTGAAGTAGTCGAGGATGATTATGACGAAGGAGGGCTTGCCGCGCTGTTGTTTCTGCACGGCGGCGGCTGGGTAACCGAGAACGTTGATAATTACGACGTTACCTGCGCGCGCCTCGCGAATGAAACAAGGCAGATTGTTGTTTCGGTCGAGTATCGCCTTGCGCCCGAGCACCGATTCCCCGCCGGGCTTGAGGATTGCATGAGCGTGCTCAAGGTCATCACCTCAAGGCGTTTCATCCTGAATGTTGACCCAAAGCGGCTCACCGTGATAGGCGACAGCGCGGGCGGCAATCTTGCCGCCGCGTTATCACTTATGGCAAGGGATAATGGCGAGTTTATACCGAGCAAGCAGATTCTCATTTATCCCGCAACCGACAGCGACCATTCCGAGGATTCGCCGTACCCCTCTGTTAAGGAGAACGGCACGGATTTTTTGCTTACCGTCAAAAAGATTGAGCAATATCTGGATTTGTACCGTTCCTCACCTGAGGATGACGATAATCCTTATTTTGCGCCTATGCGCGCCAAAAGCCTTGCGAATCAGCCTGATACGCTGATTATTACGGCGGAGTTTGACCCGCTCAGGGATGAGGGCGAGGCATACGGCGAAAGGCTTTCCGCAGAAGGCAACAGGGTAGAGATTTGCCGCATTAAGGATACGATTCACGGCTTTTTCGCGCTCCCTGTGACCACACCCGCGGTAAAGGAATGCCATTGTTTGATAAATAATTTTTTGAATTCAAGTGAGGGTAAGGTATGAAAAAAGCAATCGCGTTGATCTTAACCGCCGCCCTTTCTTTTTCGCTCGCCTCCTGCGCGGGCAATGAAAAAGGGGCGGATTCTTCGTCTGACGGCGCAGATGCAAGCGTCGCTTCATCTGACGGCATGACCATGGAAACAAAGGTCACCACCACGGCGGGGCCGACCACCGACAAGTACCTAACGGTAGAGCAGGTTATAGGCAAAACCGTTAAGGATAAAAAGCTTGTCGGCAAGGTAACCACCGAGCCGAGCTATGATTACGAAAAGCTTGCCACGGGCATCTATGATGTTTTGTTTTTTTCTAAAGGTCTGTGCAGTGAGTATTATACCTACTACTTTTATGACAGCGAGGAAGATTACAACGCCGCGCGCAAGGATTATAAAGAAAAATTTCTTTCCGACCCGCCGATTAATAGCCTTAAAAGCCTCTACTTCGGTATCGGCGGAACGGCTGAGGATGTTTTCGGGGGCGTTACTGACGCGATGAATTTCAATAAAATCAGCAACAACTGGATTAATTATGAAACCCATGAAATATTGTAAGCCAGCCAACGCAACGGCTAATATAAAATTAAGTCGCGTCTAAACGCGGCGCAGGAGGAAAAATGAAAAAAACCGTTCTTCGCATTATCTGCGTTCTTATGTGCGCACTTCTTTTGTCACAGGGCTCGGTCATGCAGGCTTTTGCCGCCGACACAAACGGCTTTACCCCGCGTCTTATTACAGTGAGTGTCAATGGCGACACAGCCACATCAAGAGGCTTTTGCTGGTATACCGATGCCGAAACGGATTCGGTTGTTGAGATATACTTAAACAGCGCCGCGGTTACCGCCCAATGCGCCGCCCAACCCGTCCTCGAATGGGGAGGGGCTTATATGCACAAGGTAACCGTTAGCGGATTAGAAGCAGGCAAAACATATACATACAGGGTGGGCAACGGCACACAGTGGAGCGAAACGGGCACCTTTGTCACCGATAACGACGATGATAAGGTTGATTTCACGGTAATATCCGATGTTCAGGCAAGCTCGCAGGAGAATTTCAAAAAAGGCGTCGATACTCTCCGCGCGGCGTTTCAAACTATGCCCACGGCAGAGTTTTATGCTAATTGCGGCGACTTTACCAACGACAGCACAGCGGAGGAATGGTCGCTTTATGACGGTGAATTCGGCGATACCAATCTTTCAACAACGATTGTGCCCGTCGCGGGCAACCATGACGGTCTCGGCGTTGAGGAATGGTTTACAAATACCTTTAATCTTGACACCTCCGAAAGCGTTCAAACTAAAGACGGCGTCAACTATTCCTTTGATTACGGTAACATTCATTTTGCCGTGTTTAACACAAATGACCTGCTTGCCGCTTCAAACGCTCAGCTTACATGGCTCAAAAACGATATGAACTCAACAAGCAAGGATTGGAAAATAGTGTTTATGCACAAGTCACCGTATTCACTCGGCAAGGACGGGAAGTGGCCCGACGCTCTTTACCTTCAGCAATCGCTTGCGGGCGTTCTTGATGAATGCAATGTTGACATTGTTTTTTCAGGTCACGACCATATGTATCTGCGCACAAAGCAGTTGACCGATAATAAGCTTGCCACGGGCGGCGTTACATATGTGCTTGCAGGCACCGCGGGCTCAAAAAGGTACGAGGTTCGCTCCTTCCTTGCGGATAATTTTCTTAAAACCGAGTTTATTGACGCCCTTGTTGTTCAAAAGGGCGGCTACGGCAATTACTGGAACGGTAACGACTGGCTCAGCACAGCCGAGAGCAATGTCGGCGGCTGCTTTAGCTGCGTTAGTGTTGACGGCGGGACTCTGACCGCGAAGGCATATATTCTCGGCGATGAATCGGGAACTGTTTCTAATGTTGACACATACACCATTACAAAGCCGACGGGTGAAAACACAGCCACCTTTGACGGCGATAACACTACAAGCGAGCTTGAATACACTATGGGCATTGTACCGTCGTTTATGCGCCTTGCCGCTTACGCGTTAGGAGTTTGGCTGCCGAAGTTCTTAATTATGCTCCCCGAGCTTTTGAAGGTTTATATAAACGAAGGAACATTTTAACCGCCTGATTTGAAAAATAATTTTTGTCGGAGGATTACAGAATGAAGCTTATGAAAAAATCCATTGCACTCTTGTGCGTGCTGTTGCTTTTGATAAGTCTTGGCAGCTATTCGGTCACGGCCGCCCCCGCGTTTGATTATGATTACACAATTACAAACCCCTATGAAGGCGTTAACTGGGATACATATTCACAGTATAAGGCTGACCTTCACAGCCACACCACCGCGAGCGACGGTGAAGCGACCTTAAAGGATATGACCGAGGCTCACTATGATGCCGGCTTTGATATAGTCGCCGTAACAGACCATGGCATTGTCGATTACGGTTGGACCGAGCACAATACAATTGCGGCTCTTAAGGTCGTGATAGCTCTGTTTAAGGGCAGGGACGGCGGAATCGTAGCGCTCAACTCCGAGGGCGGTACGGCGGTAAACGGCAACAGTTATTCTCTTGTTACACATGACGAGGGCGATTATTATTTCCAGACGAATTCCGAAAATGTGCAGGGGCATCAAATGCTCCGCGTACCCTACGGCATTGAGAATAACCCCTCATCAATCAATAACGCCCATGTTAACAGCTGGTTTGTTGATTACGGCAATGGCAGGCTCGGCGGCACAAGCGATTATATTACGCCGATAAGCAATGTTGATGAGCTTAACGGCCTTAGCGTTATCAATCACCCCGGTGAGTATACCAATGCTCGTGACGAGGTTTATACCGAGGACGCGTACAACACCTCAAACCCGATATACAGCTACAAAATCGATAAATTCACATCTCTGCTTACAAAATATAAATCCTGCCTTGGCATTGACATAAACAGCAAGGGTGACAAGCGCACCCGCTTTGACAGGAAGCTTTGGGACATTTTGCTCCAGCGAGTTGTGCCTACAGGAAGAAATGTATTTGCCTTCGCAACAAGTGACGCTCACAGCACAAGCTTAAATACGATTCTCAGCGGCTACACTGTGATGTGCATGCCGAGCAACACCGTTTCAAATCTTCGCGCCTGCATGGAGCAGGGAGCGTTCTTCGCGGCGAGCAAATGCATCGGCAATTATGATGAAATAAACGAAATTGCCTCGCTTCTTAATGCTTCAACAGACGAGCGCTGCCTGAGCGCGGGCAAAACGCTCACCGGCTACGCCACTTCAATCGCCGCCGAGATAGCTGAAGGCGACCAGGGTACCGTCTACAGAGGTCCCGATGATATCGCGCCGCCTAAGGTTACCCGCGTCGCGGTTGACAATAATGAGGAATCCATTACCCTTACAACCGATGACCAAGGGTTACTCATTCGCTGGATAGCGGACGGCAAGACCATTGCCACGGGCAACACAATTGACCTTGATGATTACAGCGACAAAATCGGGAGCTATGTCAGGGCTGAAATTTTCGGCGAGGGCGGCATGGTTTACACGCAGGCGTTTACTCTTGATTATGACGGCGCGCCCGAGGCAGAGGAGCTGCACTTTGTTGACCTGTGGTTCCTTGCAAGCTTTATCCCCGACAATATTGTCAGGCTGATTGGCGCTTTGCCGATTTTCGATATTATTTGGGACGCGATGTCCAAGTAAGGTATTCTTATTTTTGGAGGGTATATAATGGCAAAAATTATTGTTGCGGGCGCGGGGCACGGCGGAATTGCCGCCGCGGCGCAGCTTGCCCAAAAGGGCTTTGACGTAACCATTTATGAGCGAAACGAGCAGGGCAAGCTCGGCTATGATTGGACTGATATTTTCGCGCCGGGCTCCCTTGCCGCCGCGGGTATTCCGATGCCCGAGGAGGATAAATATGAGTTCAAAGAGAATATGACCTTCTACAGCCCCGATAAGCAGCATCCGCTTAAGCAGGATGTTGCTCCCGACAAGCTTGAAATAAAAATGGAACGCCGGGATATCTATGAGCATCTGATAAATCACGCTCTCGAATGCGGTGCCAAGATAGTTTACGGCTGTGAAATCGAATCCGCGGTTTTCGCGGGCAGCAGGGTAGTGGGCATTAAAACCTCGCTGGGTAATTTCTATGCCGACCTTGTTATTGACGCGGCAGGGCTTAATTCACCGCTTCGCAGCAATTTGCCCGAGATGTGCGGCATTATGAACCATATCAAACGCTTTGAGCGCTTCTACGTTTACCGCGCCTTTTATAACAGAGTTCCAACCGAAGAGAAGCAAGAAAAGTATAAGGTGTATCTCTTGCCTGACGGTAAGCTCGGCATTGGCTGGGTTGCAACCGAGGGGGAGCATACCGATGTGCTTATCGGCAGGTTTGATGAACAAAGCGATGAGGGCATTGAGCAGGCGCTTAACGGCCTTCGCGCTCATAATCCGCAGCTTGGCACAGAACGACTTCGCGGCGGGCAGAGGGTGCAAATTCCCGTGCGCCAGCCGCTCAGCGTTATGGTTTGCGACGGCTATGCCGCCATTGGCGACAGCGCTTTTATGACTGTGCCGATAATCGGCTCGGGTATCGCAAACAGCCTTAAGGCATCCAAAATGCTGGTGGAAACTATTATTGCCGATAAGGCCTGCGCCTTTAGCGCGGAAACGCTCTGGAACTATCAGGTTAAGTATTATAAAGCGCTCGGCTCGGGCTTCGCGGCGCTTGCAGCAGTGAAGATGCTGCTTACCAAAATCACCCCCGGCCAGCTTGATTACATATTTGACAAATCAATCCTTACCGCTCAGGATTTTACCATTGACGCCGAATCAACAAGCCTTTCTTCAATGATAAAATTTGATGTGGCAGATATGATAGAAAGGGCAAAGAATATCTGCAAGGATAAGGATTTGCTCAAGAAGCTTCTCGCGGTCGGCGCCCAAATCGCCGCGATTACAGCGGTTTGCGCCGCTATGCCAAGGCAGTGGAACCGCAGGATTGTGTTCGCATGGGCAAAAAAATACGACGGATTATTTTAATCGGCGGGGAAATAAATGGAAGCAATAGCGCATATTATTACGGATTTCCCGACAAAATTCGGAGTTCCGCGTCAAAGCGGAATTGCCGATGCGCTGAGCGCAAAGATAATATTCGAGCCCGAATACCGAAACCCCGATTGCGTAAGAGGGCTTGACGAATTCTCGCATATATGGCTTTTGTGGAGCTTCTCGCAAACGCCGAGCAAGGAGTTCTCGCCCACCGTCCGTCCGCCTCGACTTGGCGGCAACAGGCATATGGGTGTTTTTGCAACCCGCTCTCCGTTTCGCCCAAACGGCATAGCTCTCTCCTGTGTGAAGCTGATAAAAATCGAGCTTTCGCCAAGTCAAGGGCCTGTTTTGTATGTTCAGGGCGCTGATATTGTCAGCGGAACGCCGATTTTTGACATTAAGCCATACCTGCCGTTTACCGACAGCCACCCCGAGGCTTCGGCGGGCTTTACTGAGGCGGTTATGGATTATGAGCTGACGGTTGATTTCCCCCCTCAATACCTTGAGCTGATTTCGCCCGAATACCGCGAGGGGCTAAGGCAGGTGCTCTCACAGGACCCTCGACCTTCATACCAAAATGACCCGCAGCGGGTTTACGGCTTTGAATTCGCTGATTACGAGATTAAATTTACTGTTGATAACACGGTGCTGACAGTTTGCGGTGTGTATAAGATTAAATAAAAAGACCGGTCATTAAGACCGGTCATTGTCATCGGTGTCCACAATCTGTGCTTCACGAATAGCGTAGCTTTCACGAGCCTGCCGCAGTGACTGCTTGTTCGCGCCCCCTGCAAAATCGATATCCTTTAGCTGCGCGGGATCATCTTCCCAGCCGCAAACGGGGCATATCGCGTAGCTTTTTCCGGGCGGTTCGTCTAAGGTCAGGCAGAAGCAGCAAGGGCATTCATATTTCATATTTTTTACCTCTATTGTCGATTCCAGTAATCAATTCCGCTGTCAGGTCTGAAATAGGTTCGTATGTAGCCGTCGGATGACAAAACCGCAAATTCGTTGCTGTTTTCAAGGTAAAACAGCTTATCGCCGTCATCCTCGGTTTTTTGCAGGGCGTTTTTATTTTTAATCAGGGCGTTCGCGCGGGCAAGGTACTCGTCTTGTGTGATGTTTCCGAATTCGCTAACGTGCTTTGCATAATGCTCGTCAAACAGCTGCTCTGTGCGAAAGCTGTATTTGCCGGAGGTAACCTTTTGCAAAACAGTTCGCTTTTCGGCGGTAAGCGCCTTTTTCTTTCGCGACTGAGTTTGAGCCTGCGTTTGAGTCTGAGTTTGAGTCTGAGTTTGAGTTTGAGTTTGAGTTTGAGACTCGGTTATCGGTTCGGTTTCTGTCTGCTCGCTGTAAACGGTGCTCGGCGGCGCGGTATTAATAAAATCGTATTTCTGGTTTATGAAGTATGCCGCGAAGACAACAGCAAGCACGGCGAGAAGAACTGATAAAAATTTTTTCAAGTTACCACCCCTTATTTTTACATTATATCATATTTATTTGCTAAAATCAACAATTAAAAGAAGGTGCTCTTTTGAATAACGGCGTTTGCTGTGAATATTGCCTGAACTTTGTTTATGATGATGAATACGGCTACGACATTTGCACGGTTGATATGGATATGGATGAGCTTCAGGCGCTTTCACAAAGCGACTACAAGACCTGCCCGTATTACCGTATAAATAATGAATACAAAATTGTTGAGAAACAAAATTAACATATATACGAAAAGAGCATCAGAATAAAAGACTCCCGCCGATTGGAGAAACAAATTCTCTTATCGGCGGGATTTAATTTGAGTGATTGCTTATTTATTGTAACGGGTTGTTTCATATGCATGGCGAACCTTAAGACGACCTACGGCTCGCGCAAGTCTTATCTGCGCGCTTTTGTATTCCTCAATGCCCTTCTTTTGCAGGATTGCCTCCCTTGCCTCATCAGCTGCTTTAAGCGCAAGGTTAATATCAATCTCCTCAGGGCGTTCCGCGGAGTCTACTAAAATTAAAACATGGTTATCCTCAACCTTAATGAGTCCCGAGGATACGCTTGCTATCCTGGCTTCCTCACCGGGCAGCTTGTAGGTGAGAGTGCCGGGAACAAGCGCGCTTATCATATTTCGATGGCGCGCCATAATGCCGTATTGGCCACTGGATGTTGGAATTATAACCGATTCACATTCACCCTCATAAAAAGGCCTGTCGGAGGCAAGAATATGAAGCTCAAACGTGCGCGCCATAGCTTACGCCTCCTTAATTTCAGCGGCCTTTTTAATGACATCGTCGATTGTGCCCACATTATAAAACGCCGCCTCAGGGTATTCGTCCATTTCGCCCGAAACAATCGCCTTAAAGCTGCGTATGGTCTCTGACAGCGGCACATAAACACCCGGAATACCCGTGAATTTCTCGGCAACATGGGTGGGCTGCGCCAAAAAGCGCTGGATTTTTCTTGCACGGTAAACCGTGAGCTTGTCTTCATCGCTGAGTTCATCCATGCCGAGGATGGAAATAATATCCTGAAGCTCGTTATTTTTTTGCAGAATTTCCTGAACTCTGCGCGCGGTTTGATAGTGCTCCTCACCAACGATACCGGGCTCAAGAATTCGTGAGGAGGAATCGAGCGGGTCAACGGCCGGGTATATTCCTCGCTCGGCGATTTTACGGCTTAAAACCGTAGTCGCGTCAAGGTGGGTGAAGGTCGTCGCGGGCGCGGGGTCAGTCAGGTCATCCGCGGGAACATATACCGCCTGCACCGAGGTAACTGAGCCGCTTTTTGTTGAGGTAATCCTCTCCTGCAGCAGGCCCATTTCGCTCGCGAGCGTGGGCTGATATCCGACTGCGGAGGGTAGCCTCCCAAGCAAAGTTGAAACCTCGCTGCCTGCCTGAACGAAGCGAAAAATATTATCGATAAACAGCAGCACATCTTTGTTTTCAAAGTCTCGGAAATACTCCGCGACCGTAAGCCCCGACAGTGCCACGCGCATACGAACACCGGGCGATTCATTCATCTGCCCGAAAACCAACGCCGTTTTATCGATAACGCCGCTCTCGCGCATTTCATTCCATAAGTCGTTGCCCTCACGGCTTCTTTCGCCGACTCCGGTAAAAATTGAGTATCCGCCGTGCTCGGAAGCGATGTTGTGAATCATCTCTTGAATAAGCACTGTTTTGCCAACGCCCGCGCCGCCGAAAAGACCGATTTTACCCCCTTTGGGGTAGGGCTCGAGCAAATCAATAACCTTAAGGCCTGTTTCAAGTATTTCAATTGCAGGGCGCTGCTCATCAAAGGGTGGCGACTTGCGGTGAATACAGTGGCGGGGAGCATCTTCGGGCAGGGGACCTTTGCCGTCAATTGGCTCGCCGAGCACATTAAGCATACGCCCCAGGGTGCTTGCGCCAACGGGTACTGTGATGCCGCTTCCCGTGGCGGTGACCTCCATACCGCGAGAAAGCCCGTCGCTTTCGGCAAGCATTATGCAGCGCACGCTACTGTTTCCGATATGCTGGGCGACCTCCATAACCCGCTTTTTGTCGCCAAGCGTAATAGACAGAGCTTCCCTTATTTTCGGGAGTTTACCGGGCTCAAAGGCTACGTCGATAACCGGCCCGGATATGCGTGTGATTTTACCTGAATTCAAGCGTTTCTACCTCCTTAGCGACTTTGCCCCGGATGAGATTTCTATGATCTCCTGTGTGATTGCCGCCTGTCTGACCCTGTTATAGTTGACAGAGAGAGAGGACAGAATTTCGTCCGCGTTTTCATTCGCGGAGTTCATCGCGGTCAAGCGGGAGTTTTGTTCACTGCAAAAGCTGTCAACCAGCGCGCTGTAAATATAGCCGGAAATGTAGCTTTGCATTACCGTGTCAAGCACCTCGCCGATTGACGGGAAGAATTCAAAAGGTGTTGATACTTCCTTCTCGGCAGGTGTAACGAATTGATTTCGATGGAAAGGCAGCAGACGGGTTGATATAACATTCTCTGTCATGCTGTTTTTCCAATCGGTGTAAACAACGAATATTTTGCCGAGCTCGCCCTGATCATAAAGGTCGAGCAGATGAGCGCAAATATCACGCGCACGGTGCATTGTGGGGTTTTGCGCGGTGTAAAGGAAACTCTGCTCAATGGGTATATGGTGACGCATAAAATATTGTCGCCCGTATTCACCGACAACAAAAAGCTTCGTGTTGCTGTGCTCGGAAATAAGGCGCAGAGCCTCTTTGATTACATTATGATTGTATGCGCCCGCAAGACCCTTATCTGCGGTGATAACAAGGCAGCCGTAGGCGCTGTCTTGGATTGAATCACTGTCCGGAGGGTAAAAGTATTTGCTGTTAACATAGGGCGCGGTTCGAAAGATGCGCTTGATTTCAGCCTGCAGCGCTTCAAAATAGGGCTTGGTATTCTCATGCTCACCCTTTGCCCTTTGCATTTTGGCGCTGGCGATAAGATACATGGCGTTGGTAATTTTCTTTGTATTCTTTACACTGTTAATATGGTTTTTTATTTCATTGGCGTCAGACATAAATCAGTCACCGTCCCTGCTTTTGGGCGTTATACAATTCAAGGTATTTTTGTGAGAAGCCCTCAATAGCGCGGCGCATTTCGGGTGTCAGAACACCCGTGCGGTTAATCTCGTTGCACAGGAGGCTTTCATTCTCCTCTGCATAGCGCAAAAGTGAATCCCTGAATGTGCCTACTTCATCGGGGGGAATATCCTTCATGATGCGGTTGAGTGCGGCAACAAGTATAATGACCTGCTCATGCATACTTAACGGATTGTATTGCTTTTGCCGCAGCATAAGCATAAGACTGCGCCCATATAAAAGCAGATTTTTTGTGCTGCTATCCAAATCGCTCGAGAACTGCGTGAAAACCTCCATCTCGCGGTACTGCGCCAGATCAAGGCGAATAGTGCCGGCGGCGGATTTCATCGCCTTGGTTTGAGCGTCGCCGCCAACGCGGGATACAGACAAGCCAACATTGATAGCAGGGCGCTGACCTGAGAAAAACAAGTCGCTCTCAAGAAAAATTTGACCGTCTGTGATGGAGATAATATTTGTCGGTATATAAGCGGAAACATCGCCCGCCTGGGTTTCAACAATGGGCAGCGCTGTTATGCTGCCGCCGCCGCGCTCGTCTGAAAGCCGCGCGGAGCGCTCAAGAAGCCTTGAATGAAGGTAGAAAATGTCACCGGGATACGCCTCACGCCCCGGTGAACGCTCCAGAAGAAGGCTCAACGCGCGGTAGGCGATGGCGTGCTTAGACAAATCGTCGTAAACGATAAGCACATCCTGACCTCTGTTTGCAAAAAACTCGCCCAGGGTGCAGCCCGCATAGGGTGTGATATATTGAGTCGGGGCGGCATCACTCGCCGTTGAGGCAACTATTATTGTGTAGTCAAGCGCGCCGTGTTTTCGCAATGTTTCGTAAAGCTGCGCAATGGAGCTTGTCTTTTGCCCGATAGCAACATAGATGCAAATAACATTCTTGTTTTTTTGGTTAATAATCGTATCAAGAGCGATGGCGGTTTTACCTGTTTGACGGTCGCCGATAATCAGCTCCCTTTGCCCTCGTCCTATCGGGAACATCGAATCGATGGCAATTAAGCCCGTTTCAAGCGGTGTTTTGACAGGCTGGCGGTCAATGATACCGGGGGCGGGGCTTTCAATCGGACGGTATTCCGACGCCTTAATATCCCCTTTGCCGTCAATCGGAACGCCAAGGGGGTT
>CAYUXK010000018.1:30170-32867 GCA_964448835.1 uncultured Clostridium sp.
AGGCTCCCAGTCATCAATAGCTTTACTGAGAAGCGAGATGATATCACCGCCGCTGGTTTTAACTGCGTTCAATTTTTCTTTTAGCTGCATATAACGGCCGTCTAAGCTCCAGTCATACACCTCGCAGCCGACCTCAAGACGAAAGCCGCCGTTAAGTCCGTTGTCTTGTTTCCAAACCAAGGATGTGTCGTCACCGTATTTTTCATTCACGAACGCGCGGAAACGCTGCATATAAGCTTCATCCGGTACGACAGCCGAGTATAAAACCGCTTGCCTTTCAGCTGCGTTTTGATTACTCATACTTCTCTCTCCGTTCCGCCGATGTTAAGAACTGATCATAGAGCAGGGATTCGGATTTTTCGCCAAGCAGCTTTTCTGTAGCCTTCGCGGCGAGGGAGGCAACCTCACCTTGCGCGTCGGACAAAATTTTATCGTGCTCACGCTGAGCTGTCTTGCGCGCCTCGGCAATAATTTTACCGGCCTCTGCCTTAGCTTTTTCAATTTCAACAGAGCCGCTCTTGGCAGCTTCGGAAAGGGCTTCGATTTTTTTGCGCCCGATTTCTTCTTCGGCGTCTTGCAGGCGTTTTTCGTAATCCGCCTGCGTCTGCTGCGCCTTTGTAATCTTATTCTTTGCTTCCTCATCCATACTGCGGTAAAGCTCGGTGCGCTTATCCATAAAGGATTTAACGGGCTTGTACAGCAAAAAGTACAGCCCGCCCGTAAGCAGAGCGAAATTCAGCAAATGCAAAAGAATTTGCTGCCAATCAATATTTAAAGGCAGATTCATATCGGTTATTCCCCCTTAAAGAACGAAAACAATCAAAATAACAACAAACAACGCGTAGATTATGGCAGTTTCAATGAATATAAGACCGAGCATAAGGGTTGCGCGAATTTTATCCGCAACCTCGGGCTGGCGTGAAATGCTGTCTGTAGTTTTTGCGATTGCAATGCCCATACCCAGCGCGCCAAAAGCGGAGGCAAGACCGATGGCAATGGCGGCCGCGATTGCCTTGGCACCGGTGTTGCTATCTTCGGTTTGCTGTGTTTCAACCGTCCTGGGCTGAATGTCACCGCTGCCGGTCTCATAAGAGGTTATGACAGCCGTTTCTGTGGTGCCCTCAGGCTCAAATGATGTTATGACAGCAGCTTGAGTGGCGTCCTCAGGCTCAAATGAGGTTATCACAGCCGCTTCGGTGGTATCCTGAGCTTCAGAAACGGTGGTCTCATTGCCTTCGGTTAAGTCCTCAGCCGCAAAAGCGGTTATGGGCAAAATGACAAGAGCAAGCAGCATAATTGTTACAAGGCAGGCGGGAAGTTTTTTAAAAAAGGTTTTCATGGTTTTATCCTCCGATTTTTTTGGCTTCTGTAAGTTTTTGTTCTTTATTTTTATGATTACGATCTTTCTTTATCTTTTTTGATGGCTCTGAAACCTCGCCGTAAAATACAGCCGTGAGCATTGTCAGCACATAAGCTTGAACAAGCGCGTGAAGCAGAGTGAACATCACGGCAATAACTATCGGCAAAACGAAGCTGAGCGAAATGTAATAATAAACAAGCTCCGTCACAAGAAGTCCGCTTATAAGCGCGCCGAAAAGACGAAAGCTCATTGAAATCGGGAGCGAAAAGTCCTTCAGCGTTTTGCCTACGCCCCGCAGCTTGTTGCCGACTATGCCGCCTGAAAGAATAATAAGGTAAGACAGGCAGCCGAGCGCGATTGCTGCGTTAATATCCGAGAGCGGCGCGGGCAGCGTAATTGAAACGCCCGTAGTCGTAACCGCCTGCAAACCGAACAGCTCAAACAGCGTACTGACAAAAATATAGCAGCCCGCCGAAAAAACATATGCGCCGAGAAATTTGTTTCGGTGCGGACTGTTGGTTTTGGCAAGGTTATCAAAGTACCCAACCGCAAGCTCCAGCAGGTTTTGAAATTTGCCCGGAATGTTTTTAAATTTTGGAATAACGAATATGCGTATCATCATCGCTCCAAAAAGCAAAACAGCTGTAACGGTAAACGCGGAGATAAGACCGGGATTCACATTTTTTAAACCAAAAAGGCTGATTTGGTTCGTGTCATGCAGTATGGCATCGCGCATAGCCACTCTTATTGGCTCTTTTTCTACTGCGGCAGAGTTTGTCGCAATAACGCCCGCGAGTATTGCGACAATCATAACAGCCCAAATAAGAATAAACTGTGTTTTCTTTCTCTTACTCATAATCCTTACTCATAATCCTTCCTTTCTTACTAACGATTTATGGCATTCAGCCGAGTGAGACAGAACTCTCAGCTGCACTATTATAATGAATGCTATACTAATATCTAATATATTATATTATTATAATTATATGGTGAATTCTGCCGATTGTCAAGAAGAGTTTTAATGCGCAATCCCAATGCTATTTTGAGCTTAAAATGTTAAAAATCACAGTGAGTTGCCCGATATGCCGGCGCGGATGACCTAAAACTTTGCATTATATGAATTGAAGCGCATAGGTGCAAACAAAGCTGTAGTTCAAACTTCATATCGCAGATTTTTTCATTGCAAAATTCATCGGAATATCATATAATTAATTTAATATTATTTTACTCGTTAAGCTGCAGGTTTGTTTTATTATCTGCAATATTACATTAGTTTAGACTTATTAAATCAAAATCTTAAATCTTTGGCAGCTTGATGATTATTGCAAATTAAGGAG
>CAYUXK010000019.1:0-23590 GCA_964448835.1 uncultured Clostridium sp.
GGCGCAAAGGCTGTGCCCGAAATCGAAAGCGAGGGTCTTCAGGAAATCTGCGGAGTGCTCACGGTAAAGCAGCTCCAATCCCTTCGCGACGCTCTTCGCGCCCGCGCGGCGGTAAACGCGCCGTCTACGCAGCAGCTAAAAAGCCATGCAAATGAAATGCGCCGCGAAAACGGCAACAACGAATTCAAAATATAAGGAGGAAACAACATATGTCAGTTTCATTTAGCGGCTTCGCTGAGAAGCTGTTAACATTCAAAAACGCATCTGCCATCACCGCGGGCTATCCCGTTAAGGTGAGCGCCAACGACACCGTTGCCGCCTGCTCTGCAGGCGAGAGCTTCTGCGGCATCGCGGTTGAAAGCGACAGCGAATACATAAGCGTTAAGGTCAGCGGAGTTATAACCGCTTCATACTCGGGCACAGCGCCCACGGTCGGCTACGCAAAGCTTGCGGGGGCGGCATCGGGCAAGGTTGCTGTTGCGGCAAGCGGCGGAAGGGAATACCTTGTTCTTGCAGTTAACTCTACTGACAGCACCCTGACTTTTATTCTCTGATTTTAGGAGGAAATATAATGGCTAATTATGACAATATTAAACTTGAAAAGGAATTTTACACCTCAGGCGACTTCACAAAGTCGCTCGAAAGAGTTGACCCGTCTGAAAATTACAAAAACACCGCGCTCGAGGACCTTGACGCTTATCAGCGCCAGCTTAAGCGCTTTGATATCAAGGTGAGCGGCGAGGGCAGCGACATTGTTGACAAGTTCTTCAAAACCGCCGACTCCTCGGTGCTTTTCCCCGAATATGTTACAAGAGCGGTCAGGCAGGGACTTGAGCAGGCAAATGTTTTGCCGTCTATCATTGCCTCGACCACCACAATCGATTCGCTTGACTACCGCTCAATAACAAGCGTTCCCACAGATGACGAGAAGGAGCTCAAGGTTGTCAAGGAGGGCGCTTACATACCCGAAACAAGCGTCAGGATGAAAGAGAACCTTGTTACGCTTCGCAAGAGGGGCAGAATGCTGGTCGCGTCCTATGAGGCAATCCGATACCAGCGACTTGACCTTTTCACCGTTACCCTGCGCCAGATAGGCGCTTTCATCGCCCGGGCCCAGCTTACCGACGCAATCAATGTGCTAATTAACGGCGACGGCAACAGCAACGCGGCTGCGGTGCTGAATGTCGAAACTGCCGATACACTTACCTATTCTGATCTTGTCTCGTTTTGGAACAACTTTGACCCCTATGAGCTTAATACGCTTATTGCGCAGCCCGATGTTATGGCGACAATTCTTAACATAAGCGAATTCAAGGACGCGGCTGCCGGGCTCAACTTCCAGGGTACGGGCAGAGCGATTACGCCCATCGGTGCGAAGCTGCTCAAATCGGCGGCGGTATCAGCGGGCTCGATTATCGGCCTTGATAAAAACTGCGCGCTCGAGATGGTTAAAACAGGCGATGTGCTCACAGAGTATGATAAGCTTATTGACCGCCAGATTGAAAGGGCGGTTATCAGCTGCACCGCGGGCTTCGCCAAAATCTTCGATGACGCTTCCAAGATTCTTTCCATTTAAGGAGGGATTCTTTTGATTGATAAATGGAGCGTGGTTGACGCTGTCAAGCTCGGCTATGCCTATGCTCTTGACGACAGCGGACTTTTGCCGTTTTGCGAGGCGGCTTGCTGTGAGCTGACGCTTCGGCTTTGCGAGGGGGCAAACGAGGCAGATATCCGCTTAATTAATGCCGCGGCGGCAATGGCGAATTATGCCATGGCGCTGAAAGCTCTTGCCGCCGATGACGGTGTAACTGCTTTTAAGGCGGGAGATGTTTCAATTAAAAGGAGCGAACACGGTTCCGCTATTGCCGATGCGCTGCAAAGGCGAAACGATGCCATGCTTGCCGCTCTGCCGCTAATCAGAGACGACGGTTTCCTCTTTTCGGGGGTTCCCATATGAATATGGCGGGGCTGCTTGAAAGGTACGGGCGAAGCGTTTCATTGTATTCGGCTGATGACACACTCTTAAAAACCACATATGCTGTAATAAGCCCCCTGCGCTACAAAAACAAAATGTATCTTTACGGTGTCAACACCGAAATCGGCTACAACAGCCAGGGGCACTATTATTATATCGGTCCGCCCGAGCCCGACCTGACTGCACTTGAGGGCGGGGATTACATAACGGCGGATTCAATCAAATACCTGATTGACCGCGCTGAAAAGGTTTACGCGGGCAACAAGGTTTTATATATATGGGCGGTCATAAGAACAATTGTTGAAATATGACCAAACAGGCGGGGGAGAAGTCTTTTTCTCCCCTGCTGATCCATACGGAGGTAAAAAATTATGAGTACAATAAGCGCAATGCCCGGTGAAATTGTGGAGTGGCTCGGCTCGCAGCCGGCGCTCGAGGGGATAACCTTTTTGACGGAGTTTCCGCCGCTTAAAAAAGCTGTGCCGCTTCGCACCACAATTGTAGCCGTGGGCATTGAAGAAATGACAATCACAGACAGATTTATATCGGATGAAAACGATCAGCAGGTCGAGGATGAATACTGCAGAAACGCCGACATAAAAATCAAGCTCTCGATTCACGCGCCGTTCTCGCTCGGGGGCGCCGCGTGCCACGATGCGTTCACAAATGTAATTGACTGCCTGACCTTTGCGAGCAATTTTGACATTACTCAATCAGGCTGCGAGAGCATAACGGCCGACAGAGATACCGACGCCTTCGTTCTGAAGGCTTGCATAGAGATAAGCGCGAGCTTCTGCCCCGCCGTGAGTAGCTCCGTGAGCTTCGCGTCTTTTATCAATAAGGATTTACTTTGCGGTTCGCACATTAATAATGCCGATATTCATCTGACCGCGGCTCAGAGCGATTATTTGAGCTCGCCGATTGTCGCGGGCGTTTATTTCGGCACGGGCGACTCGGTTCGTACGGTCAGCTTAGGTTACAGGCCGAGGGCGGTGATATTATTCGGGGATGGTCTGCCGCCAATGAAGGCTGACCACAGCACCTCGACAAACACCACCCTTTTCGCAATCGCGGGCGCGCTCGGCGGCTCGCAGGGGTTAGAGATTACAGACAACGGCTTCAAGGTTAAAAGCGGAGCGGAATACACTCTTTACGGCAGCACACCGAAGCTGAACGATTTAGGTGTAATGTATCATTATCTGATATTTAAATAAAAAAAGCCGGAGAGTTTAAAACTCTCCGGCAATATTTTTGCTTATTTCTTCATCGCCGCCAGGTCGCGGTAATTAATCAGCTTGATGCCGTGCGCCTCAATGTGCTGCCTTGTGGCGGGGTCGTTCATAATCATATATTCCCAAACCCTGTTGCGCCATGTGCCCGATGTGCCTTTAAGGTCGTCGGTTTCGATTGAGGGGTGAAGGTAGGTTTCGGTTACGCCGGCGGGAATACCCGTGTAAAGGTTATAAAGATATTCTCTGAAATTCTCATAGCTTTCTTGCTGTGGGCCGTTCCATTCGTTGGGCATAAGATAATCGGGAATCGCCACAGACATATCCTTCGCGTAGGCGACGATTTTGCCGAAAACCATTTCGATAAGGCTCTTGTCTATCGCGATATCAAGCGTAACATTTTCGTATTGCTCTTGGGTGAAGCAGGCGGGAAAGCGGAAAGGCATACCGTATTCGCTGCAGATGGCAAGCGTTTTTTCAAGCAGCTCAAAGCGCCCTGTCGCGATGCCGTAGAGCGAGCCCATGTGGTTATCAAAGTGCGAAGGGTTAACAAGGCCAAGCTTCTTTGAACGCGCGATCTGCGCGTGAATCTCGGTCACAACCTCATCAATATCGGCGTTATCCTCGACCTGGTCGCTTTCATGCCACATAAAGCCGTCCTCGTCACGAAGCGAATCTGTGCCGCTCGCGGCAACAGGAGCCCAGCGGTATTTGCTCCACTCGCTTGTGAGGGTGAGGTGAACGCCGATGGCAAGCTCGGGGTTTTCGCCCGCGAATTTGCATGCCTCGGGAGCCCAGGCACAGGGGGTCATAATAGTCGAGGAGGTAAGGGCGCTCTTGGGGTTTTTGAGAATCTCCATAACACCGAGATTCGAGCCGCGGCACATACCGAAATCGTCCGCGTTGATAATGAGATATTTGTCCATAATCAGCAAGTCCTTTCAATTATAAAATATCGTTTTTTGGTGTGTTAACATAAGTCAAACGGGGGCAAAGCCCCTGATTTTTTGGTTATACCGCGTATCTCCTGATAAATGTGTTGATAAAAAGAAGGCCTAAATCGATAGCGTAAATAACGGGCTTACCGTCTTCGTAGACAATGGTCATACCCTCGCCCTCGCCGCCCGAGGCGAGCGAGCGGTCGATGACCTTTTCGCTCACGCCCGTTGCAACATTAAGCGAATAAATAGCCTTTGTCTCATCATTTGTGGCAAGGTAAAGCGTGCCGCCGCAGAATTCACCGCCCTGAATCGACGGAATTTTTTCGGCGAGGTCAACGCAGCCGGCGGGAGCCATATCGTTATTTGTGTCAAACATAAGTATTTTTGTGGGCTCCTTGGAGTGGTCGGTGCAGTAGAGCAGACCGTTGTCCGGATTCACGGCAACCCAGGGCAGACCGCGCGTAATCACCGTTGAGTCAAGAATGTAATAATCCTCAAGCTCAAGCGTATCGGGATTAAAAACGCCGACTATGGGGTAGTCCCAAACCTTGCTGTCCTCAAGCCCCGCGTAGAGCTTGCCGTTATAGTAGCTCATTCCGCCTATATGGGCAATGCCGTATTCGTTGGCAAGCTCATCGGGGATGGCGGAGAGGTTAGCGGCAACGAAGGTTTTGCCGTCAAGCTCGGTACGCAAAAGGGTGGTTTTGGAGCTGAAAAACAGAGTTTCGTTATCGGTCGCAATGCCCTGTGAGCGAAACAGCGCACCGATGCCCGCTATATTGGAAACCGAAAGAGCCTGAGTGCGCCCCGAGGAGCCGAAAAGGTCGATGCCGTAGGTTAAAACAAAGAATGGCAGCATAAGCAAAACATTAACAACGGCAACGCCTCTTATAAGCACGGTTTTCATTATAAGCAACAATCCTTCCGCATACAAAAATATAATTCATTATAGCAAAACAGTACTGTGATGTCAATTATAAACGCATCATATGATAAATCAATTATATTAAGTATTGAATTTGTAAAAAAAGTGTGATATATTTATTAAGATATATTGCCGCCGGGCTGAAAGGCGTGATTGATTATATGCCAAACATCTGTGAATGCGGTTATTACCCGACTGTTATCATCCCGGGTATTGGCCAGTCCAAAACCATTGAGGTTGACGAAAAAGGCAACAAAATCAGGAATTCCTGGCCGCTTGACCTTGATACCGACAGCTTAAAGAAGGGGATGATTGCCCCCGCTGTCCGCATGATGCTGCTTCGGCATGACCTCGGGTTTTCGGATAAGGCATCAAAGGCTATTGCACGCGCGCTTGACACATTGAGCTGTGGTCCTGACGGCAGCCAAAAGCATAACATAAAGGTTGTTTCTTATAATTATCCGCTATCGGAATGCTCGGCGGACGAAAAAAGATATATTTACAAAATGGTTCCCCTCCAGCGCTTGTCTGAGGTTATAGGCGAGAGCCATTTGTTCTTTTTCTCATATGACATTTTCACGCGTATCGGTAAAACCGCAGACGCTCTTGACGAATTTATCCAAATGGTCAAGCAAAAAACAGGGCACAGCAAGGTCAACATCGCTCCCGTGAGCATGGGCGCGACCATTACTACATTTTATCTTGACCGTTACGGCAGTAAGGGCGATATCAACCGCGTGGTCGGCGTTGTTCCCGCTTATGACGGCTCAATTGTTGTTTCGGATTTACTTAAGGGCAACATCAATGTTGACGATTATAAATCGCTTTTCATTGACCTTCTCGGTAAGGGCGACGGCGGAAAAATCAATAAGCTTATCGGTTATATGCCCAAAAAAGTGGTCGGACCATGCGTTAACAAAATAATTAAATCCGCGCTTGATACTATTTTACTTAACAGCGAAACAATGTGGGGCATTGTGCCCGCGGCGGAGTATGAGGCGCTGCGCGATGAACTGATTTCTGACCCGGATCATGCGCGCCTGCGCGAAGCAACCGACAAAGCGTTTGAGGTTCGCAAGGATATCGGCGCGTTGATTAAGAAATACCGCGACGAGCTCGGCATAGGCTTTTTTACCCTTTGCGGCTACGATTTGCAGCTGTTCAAGGCTGTGAAATCAACTAAGGTCAGCAGCGATATGGTGGTAAATGTGACCTCCACGTCAATGGGTGCCTTCGTTGCGCCTTTGGGCGAAACCCTGCCTGACGGGTATAAGCAGAAGGCAAACTGCGGGCATAACCACATCTCGCCTGATAACAAGCTTGACGCGTCCTGCGGCGCGCTGCCCGAAACCACCTGGTATTACAGCGGTATGGGGCACGAAGAGTCGGCCGAAAACGGCGAGCTGCTTGAGCTCGCGAAGCTGCTGCTGATGGATAATTCAATCAACAGCGTGTTTGACAGGGCAGAGTATCCGCAATTCAATGTTTACGCGAAAAATTAATTACAGATAAATTTCAAGGAGTGACATTTTGATGAAAAAGGTTTTCAAAAGAGCCCTATCCATTCTTTTGGTGTTATCGCTGCTGATAGGAGCGGTTGCCGTTTCCGCCTCGGCGGTTAAGGATACCACCGCTACCTGTGATTGCGGCAATTGCCCCGTGATTGTTTTGCCGGGAATCAACCATTCCCCGACTTATCTTTACGATGAAAATGATCAGCCTGTGCTTAACAGCAAGGGCGAGCAAATCGGCGGTTCGCTGATGATTATCGACACCGATAAGCTCATGGATGAGGTTCTGCCCAAAGCGGCGTTTTATGCCGTCCTTTCCCTTCTGCTTCAGAAGGATGTTAAGCTGTCAGAGAATGTTTATAAAGCAGCTCAGGTTGCCTTCAATATTCAAAGATGCGATCACAACGGCAACATGGTTAACAACCTCAAGGTTAAGCGCTGGAATTATTCCCTCGCTGAGATGACTGATGAAGAGGTTGACTGGGTTTACCGCATGGTTCCCATGCAGCCCCTTGTTGATGAGATCGGTGAGGACCATACATATTTCTTCACCTTCAACCTTATTGCAAATCCCATGGATTCGGCGGCGCAGCTTGATGAATATATCGATATGGTCTGCGAGCAGACAGGTCACGATAAGGTCAATCTTGTCCCCGTGAGCCTCGGCGGCACAATTCTTACCGCGTATCTTGATATGTTCGGTCACGCTAAAATCAATGCAATCGTCGGCGCTGTCGCGTGCATGAACGGAACCGATATTATTGCAGATATGATGGAGCGCAAGTTTAACCTGAGCGATGAATACCTTTATCACGAGTTTATAGCCAGCATTTTTGAGGAGTCCAATGGCTACGGCACCTACGGCTATCTTATTAACGCCGCCTTGCGAATACTGCCGCGCGATGTTGTCAACGGCATACTGACAGCGGGCATAACCGGTGTGCTGGACACATTTATACTTGACTGTCCGCAGTTTTGGGCAATGGTACCGTCAGATCGGTATGACGCGCTTGCCGCGAGGTATCTGTCCGACGATGCCCATGTGATGCTCAAAGCGAAAACCGACCTCTTCCAGCAGGCGCGTCTTCACCTTAATGAGAATATTCTCGCCGCCGTTGACGCAGGCGTTAAGGTTAACTTTATCGCGGGCGCGAACCTTGCCTTCGGCGACCAGGAATACAGCTATTTTGCTATTATGGATTCTTCCGACCAGGTTAATTCAGACGGCATTATCAACCTTGAATCAACGACATTAGGCGCTTTCGGCACCATTTCGGATCCGCTGCCCGATGACTATGTTCAAAGGTATACAAATCCTCTTTATCCGGATTACAGCTATATTTCACCCGACAGGCGCGTTGATGCCTCCACGGCTCTTTTGGCTGATCATACTTGGATTTTCCTTAACCAGCATCACGAGGTAGGCAGGAACGCAGTCGTGCTCAACCTCGCGAGGGATTTGCTGCTCGGCAGAGTTACCGATGTTCACTCCGACCCGGTCAAGTATCCGCAGTTCAATTATTCCTGTAACACCAACGAAATCAGACGCAGTCTGCTGCCCGAGGCGAAGGCTGTTGACCAGTCGACACTCAGCGCCGAGGACGCCGCCGAGCTTAACGCCGCTATCGTGGATTGTGAGGCAGTGCTCAACGCCTCGGTTGCCGATTCCGCTAAGGTTGTTGCCGCTCAGGAGCGTATGCGCGCAATCCTTGTCAAAATCGGCGTGCGCGAGCCTGCTGAGGAGGAAACCGTATTACCCGCCATTGGCGAGACGATAGCAAAGGGCATCAGTCTGCTGCTGTTAAAGGTTTTGGGGGGCACAGGCTTCTCTGATTTGATTAAGAAACTGATTAGCAAAATATAAAGTATTATAATTTCAGGGCTGCGGTTCAATAAAACCGCAGCCCTGTTTTTGATTTATTGAGCGTGCCTTCGCCAGTGAAACAAATACTGCTGCGCTATGCCCTCATACCCGCGCGTGCATTCGGGCAGCCCCTGGGGATACATCTCCGCCATAACCCGTTTCACCCAAACATCAACGGGAAAGGCCTCGATTCGCCCCAGACCATAGAGAAGAGCGCATTGCGCGACCTTCACGCCGACACCCTTGATTTTCATCAGCTCGTCCTGCGCCTCGTCAAGCGGCAGCAGACGGGCTTTTTCTAAATCAACCTCGCCCGAGCAAACCTTTTGAGCGGCGTCGATTATGTACTTTGCCCTGAAGCCCGCGCGTATGGGCTCAAGTCCTTTAATGCCCGCGGCAAGTACCGCTTCGGGCGAGGGGAAGGCAAAGTCATCGCCGCCGATATTATCGCCGATTTGGCGGCACAGGCGGTCGATAATGCCCTTGATTCGGGGAATATTATTGTTTTGCGAGATGATAAATGAGCACAGCGCCTCCCACGGCTCCTGCCGCAAAACGCGAATACCATAGCAGCAATTGACCGCTCTTCTTAAGCATTCGTCGGCGCGAAATCCTTCACATATGGCCTCATAGTCGCGCTCAAGGTCAAAATAATCGCTCCACTGCTTAAACTCATCCTCGCTCACACCGCAAAAAAGCACGCCGCCGTCACATTCGCGAATTGTGAGCGCTTTGCCCATGGCTATGCCGCGCACCGTGCCGTCGCCAAGCAAGCTCCAGCGAAACGCCTGACCGCAGTCAAGCGAAAGCATAGGGCTAAAGCAGGGAATCTTAACAAAAATCCCATCGCTTAATCTTAAATTGGTATTAAATGCAGCCAACAGAAATTCTCCCAACAAATTAAAATTCAGACAAATTATTCATCATTAAGTGACAATAACTGACAAATTTGTAAAGCCGATATAACAAAGAGTATATTTACAAATTGCAAAAATCTTCCAGGATTTCAAAACAAATGGTAAAAATCAATGGTTTCAAGTTACAATTATCAACATTTTCCACAGAGTTTTCAACAATAGCGGTGAAAGGCAAGATATACGAATTGTATATTCTCCTTTTTTGGCAGTGAAAAATCGGTATAATCACGCAGATACGTGACAAAAATAATCATTGAAAAACAGAAGAAATGACCGAGGGGAGAAAGAATTTGATTAAGGGTATAAACCGACAGGTAATCGAAATAAGCCAAACGCAATGCGAGTATTTCGAGCGGGTAGTGTTTTTCATAAAACCTGAGTTTTCGGCTGTCAGCGACGGCGACCTGAGAGAGAGGGCGAGCGCGATTGCCCAAAGCGCGGGCATACCGCCTGCGTCAAGGCTCAAGCGAAACAAAATGATTCAGATTATCAAGCTTTCGGCCGCGGCTTGCGCAGGCGCGGCGGTGAGCGTCGCGGTCTTTTTGGTGAGCAACATTTAACTTTTGACTAAACTGCTTTTGCAAAAGCCGCTCATTACGCATTTTTCACAAGACGGCCGCCTCGCCACGCAGACCGCCCTGCCGTGCATGACGCAGCGGTGGCAAAAATCCTTGCTCTCGTCCTCAGGCAAAAGCTCGCGTAAACGCGTTTCGACCTTCAGCGGGTCTTTGGTCGCGACAAGCCCGAGAAGGTTGGTTATTCTGATCAGGTGCGTGTCGCAAACTATTGCGGGCTTGCCGTAAACCTCGCCCACGATGAGGTTTGCGGTTTTTCTGCCCACACCGGGCAAGCGCGTGAGCTGCTCAATGGTGTCGGGCACAACGCCGTCGAATTCATCAAGTATCATTCGGCACATGGCTATAATATCCGCGGCCTTTGCCCTGAAAAAGCCGCAGGAATGTATTATATTTTCAATATCGCTCTGCCGCGCGGCGGCAAAGTCCTCGGCGCTTTTGTATTTGTCAAAAAGCGCCGGGGTTATTTGATTTACGCGCGCGTCTGTGCATTGCGCGGAAAGCCTCGTTGCAATCAGCAGCTGCAGAGGCTCGACGGCCTCAAGCGAGCAGAGCGCTATGGGATACTCGGCCTTAAGCGCTTCAATGGCAAGCAGAGCGCGCTTCTTATCAGTCATTTCTTCACACCTCAAATCGGTTCAATATAAATATTATACAGGAGTGTCAAAAAAAATCAAACAGTAATTTAATGAAATGTTAACTTTATTTTCTATGTTTAAAAACTGTTGATTTTAATATTAAAATATGATAACATAGCTCATAAGATATACTGCCTACAAATATTTGGGAGGTTTCTATATGAAAAATAAGGCCACAAGAGGAATATGCCTGGCTATGTGCCTTGTGATGTCGCTCTCGTTTCTTGTCGCTTGCGGCAAAAAAACTGACGGTGATGTTACAACAACCGCCGAGCCGTTCAGCGATGAATGGGTTCAGGGTTTACCCGGCTATGTTCAGATTGAGCTTACGACTGACGAAGTAAAGGCGCTTGTAAAAGAAACCCTCGGCGACGAGGCAAAGAATTTTAACGGCGACCTTACCACGCTGACCGCTGTTCAGCTTAACAAGGTTAAGTACGCGGCAGAGTCTGCCGGCTATGCTGTCGAAAAAGGTCTTGACGGCAGGATTACTATTAAGAAGACAGTTCCGCTATCCGATGTGGGCGGAGGCAGCGTTGCGCTGAGCAAGGTTGAGCTCGAGAAGCTTGTTAACGAGGTTCTTGGCGATGATGCTCCCGATGATTTCAACGGCGATTTAAGCACTCTTACTAAGGAGCAGCTCGATAAGGTTGAGAAAGCTGCAACCGATAAGGGCTATGTTATTGACAAATCCGGCTCAAAGCCGACGATTAACAAGCCCGTTGAAACAGGTCAGGAGAAGCTGACAACCATCGCCGAGATTTCAGACAGTGATGTCAAGAAAGCAATCAGAAGCGCTTTGGGATATATCAAAGGGTCCAGATTTGACGGCAACACCGATGAGCTCAGCGCAGAGGAGAAGGCTAAGCTTGTCAATGAGCTTCAAGCGATTAAAATGACTAACGGGCAGGTCGAGAAGTATTGGAAAGAGAATTTCCCCGAATTCGCGGATAAGGCTCCCGTTATTCCCGCCACCCCGGTAACCACCACTAAACGCGGCGACAAGACTAACGCTACAGGTAAATTCACCGGGGGCGAAAATAATAACACGCCAAAAACTTCAGCATCTCCGACCGGTTCGAACACACAGGTTGTTACGCTCCCATCAGAAACCATCAGCACCCAGAACTCGGTTACAATGGCAACCAACACCTGGGTTAAAACATATGGCAGCAACTTGTTTAACTCCCCCGCGCTTTGCGATGACGGCGGCGTTGTTGTTTGCGGCACAGCGTCGGCTAGTGATTTCAAAGTAGAAGGAAAAAATTATAAGGTAACATACGGCGTAATAATCAAATACGCCAGCGACGGCAGTGTTGACTGGAGCGATACCTACGGCGGCGATGAGCTTACAGCTTTTTCAGCTGTTACTCAGCTAAACAACGGCGACATTATAGTTGTCGGCTACACCATCGCCAGTAACTTGGGCGACTCGCTTTACAAGAGCAAGGGCACAGGCGAGGGAATAATGATTAAGTACAGCGCTGATGGTAAACAAAAAGACATTAAAATGGTCGGCGGTGAAGGCACCGATATGATTTATTCCATTGCCGCGACTATTGACGGCGGCTTTGTAATCGGCGGCAAGAGCTTCTCAAGAACTCTTGATTTCGCGAGCTCAACGAATACTATTACATCCTTTGTATTTAAATACGATGCAAACATGAACTTTATTTGGGAAAAGATGATGGGCGGCACCAAGCACAGCGCCGTTATGGGCCTCGCGGTTGACCCTGCGGGCAACATTTTCGCAAGCTACAGCACTTCAGATTCAACAGGCGACTTTGCCGCTATACCCGGTATGAAGCTCGGCAGAGAGGCAACGGTTGTTGTCAAATACTCCTCGGGCGGCGGCTTCATTTGGCTGACGCCGATTTATGAGGTCGGTATGCTCGAAGCGTCGGCTATTACCTACACCCCGGGCGGCGGCTGCATTGTGGCAGGCCAATACAGGTCCGTTGTCGGCGGCAACCAGTACAGCCTTAAGGGCGAGTATAACGGCGGCGATGTGGGTACCACTGACGGATGTATTTTTAAAATCAGAGAAATAGTGTATGAGGACGGCACAAGGAAGGGCGAGGTTTACTGGGCTAAGACAGTTGTCGGCTTCCAAAATGAATACCTCACGGGCATCGCCAAGGTCAGCGGCGGCTATGTCGTGTCGGGTTACAGCAATTCCTCAAACCGAGACCTGATTCCAATCGGCAATTCGGGCGATTATGATTCGTTTGTATATTTTGTCAGCGAGTTTGGCGCTTATCAGACAATGACGGGCTTCAGCGGCAGCAGCGCTGACCAGGCAAGAGGCGTTTGCTCAAACGGTTCAAATGTGGTTTATGTTTGCGGAGCAACGACCTCAACCGATAAGTTCTTTGCATCCTGCAGTCCAAAAAGTGCAAACGGAGTGTCTTACATTACAAAGCTTGACCTTAAGGTTTCTTGATTTTTAACTTAACGAGGCCCCTGCTTTGAGCGGGGGCCGAATTTTTGAAAAGGGGTGTTACTTGCTTGAAAAAAGCATTAGCCGTTATTCTCGCGGCAACACTGATTTTTCTATGCGCCTGCACGGGTAAAGAAACTAACGCGGATGATATTACAAAGCAAACGGCGGCCACCTTGCCCAAGCAGGACAATGAAGAGAAGAACGAGTCAACAGCCGAGGGATGGGTGACAGAAATGTTGCCCGAGAAGTTCGCAAAGCAGCCCGATGGCAGTATTGCAATCTCAACCCAGAAGCTCGATCCCGCCGTATCTAAATCGCCTTATAACAGCGCCGCGGTGCGCCTGAAGCTCAGATGCCTGCCCGAGCAAATGCAGGCATTCTCAAAGGAGCTTGTATCGCTCGGTTATACGGGGTGCATCTGCTTCTATAAGAACCACGCGGTATACCAAAGCAATGTTGTCGGCAACTGGACAAATGACGAATATTTAGTAACAGTCAACGACTTCGAGCTTTTAACAGCGGAAAAAGACAAAATGCAATATACACTTACCCTTGATGTCGTCAAATGTAAAAATGACATGCCTGATATTCTGTCAAGGGGCTTCCCCGATTTAAAAAGCGCGTGGACACGAAAAGCGGGCAACTACCAAGGCATTAATTCCTTTGGTTATGAAAAAACACAGCCTGACTCAACGCTGTCGGATACATACTGGTTATGGGAGTTCAAGGGTCAAGACGCTTTCATCGGGGTGTCAAGAGAGGAGTATACCGCTTATTTGTATGAGCTTACTACTCGCGGCTTTGACGGCTACTCGGAGATCGAGAATGACGAATATGGCGAGATTGAGTATTATTCGTCGGAGTATACCTACGGCGGCAATGTTTACGGCGTTTATCTTTGTTACATTTCCTACATGTCAACGCTTGAAATGATTTTCTCAAACAGCATTAAGAATTTCTATGATGAATAAGGTTACAAATTAAAAAGCGCGCCGTTCATGGTGAACGGCGCGCTATATTCTTTATGGCTTGTAAGGGAAAACGGGCATCGGCTCAAGCTTGAAACGACTCATTTTGTGCATTCGGTCAATTCTTGCCTTTGATTGATCATCGTCACAAACGCCGCTTCGGATGTATTTGTCAAGCGTCTCGTAGGTGAAGCCGAGGTTTTCCTAGTCGGTTTTGCCGCAAAGCCCGTCAATCGGGACCTTATTGACAAATATATCGGGTAGGCCGAGCGCTGTGCCGAGCGCTTTAACGCACAGCGCGGCGGTAACAGAGCTGTCCTTGCCGCCGGAGATGCCGATAACGGCTCGGCAGCCGCTGCCGTTTTCATTAAACCATTCTTTAATCCATTCAACAATATCATTTGTGACATTTACAGCATCGAAACCCATGCTAATCACCTCATTAAGAATATAACAGCCCTACTATTCGTTGTCAAGCCAATTTAATATTGATATTACCGTGTCAATGTGGTATAATTTAATGTAAGCAAAAGGAAGGTGAAAGATAATGAATCAAATTAATAAGGACGCGAAAATCGGCGATATTCTTGACGCTAACAGAGATACCGCGCAGTTCTTCCTCGCAATGGGGATGCATTGCCTCGGCTGTCCCTCCGCGAGGGGCGAGACCATTGCTCAGGCATGTATGGTTCACGGCGTTGATGCTGATGAGCTTGTAGGCTCCATTAACAGTTTTTTAGCCGAGAATGCTTAATCTTCCGCCAAGGTTGATGATGGCGGCTGATATGGTTCGCCCCGGTTCGGCAGTTGCCGATATTGGAACGGACCATGCTTTTTTGCCGTCTTTTCTTGTTTTACAGGGCATTTCGCCATTCGCGGTGGCAAGCGATGTTCGCCGCGGCCCGCTTAAGAATGCCCGAAAAACTGTTGAGAAATATGCTCTTGAGGATAAAATCAAATTAGTTTTATCCGACGGGCTCGATAATATTGATGAGAGCAGTGTTGACGATATTATCCTTTGCGGTATGGGCGGCACACTTGCAGCCCAAATACTTAAACGCGCCGACTGGCTCAAAAATACCGGCAAGCGCATAATTGTTCAGGCGCAGTCGCATTCAGAGGATGTCAGGATGTTCCTTATCGGTAACGGCTTCAAGATTCTTTATGAGAGCGCCTGCGAGGATTCGGGTAAGCTGTATTGCGCGCTGTGCGCAAGGTGGACAGGCGAGAGGGTCGAATACTCGCCCGAGTTCTGCTATATCGGTCTGCTGCCCGATTGCAAAGCGCCCGAGGCAAAGCGGATTATCCAAAAAACGCTTAAGCTTCTGAATACAAGGCTGACAGCCTTCAAAAAAGCGGGCATAGAGCCGGGCTTGGTCGAGGAGCTTACCGAAATTACCGTTGCTATTCAAAAAACGCTTTCGGAGGGTAAAAATGCTGACAGTTAAAGATATTTATGATTACATAAACGAAATCGCGCCATTCTGCGAGCAGTGCGAATGGGATAACAGCGGCATTCTTGTCGGTGACGGCAATGCCCCGGTTCATAAAATCGGCGTTGTGCTCGACATTACGCCCGACGCGGTCAGAATCGCCCGCGAAAAGGGCGTTGACTTAATTATCAGCCACCACCCCGTTATTTTCAGCCCCCTCACTCAAATCAGAAGCGACACGCCTTCATATCTGCTGGCGCATTACGGCATTAACGCGATTTGCGCCCATACCTCGCTTGACGCGGCGGTCGGCGGGGTCAACGACACGCTTGCCGATACGCTCGGCTTCACAGGCGTGAAGACCTTTGTTTCACAGGGCGAGGAGAAGATACTGCGTTTCTGCTTACTTAATGAAGCGATAACAGCGCCTAAGCTTGCCGACATAGTCAAGGATAAGCTCGGCGCCCCCGTTATTTTATGCCAAGGCGAAAACAAGATTAAAAAAATCGCCTTTTGCGGCGGCGCTGGTGGAGATTTTGTGGATTTCGTTATTAAAAACGGATGCGACGCCTATATCACGGGCGAGCTTCGCCACCATGAAATGCTCGCGGCAAAGCAAAGCTCTCTGACGGCGATTGTCGCCGGGCATTTTGCTACGGAGAACCCGATTGTCGCCGTCCTTTCAAAGAAGCTTGCCGCGCGGTTTGATGTGCCGGTTGTTATTATTGAGCAGTCAGCTCCCGCAATAATTTATTAGGAAGATGATTTTATGCCGCTCGACGGTTTAACGCTCAATTTAATAAAAAGCGAGCTTGCCTCCATTTGCGGATGCAGGATTGAAAAAATACATCAGCCTTCAAAAGAAGAGCTGGTTTTTTCGCTGCGCTCGCGCGAGGGCTCGTTTAAGCTTTTGCTCAGCGCCTCCTCAAACAGCCCAAGGGCGCACTTAACCACCCGAACGCCCGAGAACCCCGCGACACCTCCGATGCTTTGTATGCTGTTGCGTAAGCACCTTAACGGCGCGGTGATAACGGGCGTTCGCCAAAACGGGCTTGACAGAACCTTATTTATTGACCTAAACGCTTCAAATGATCTGGGCGACGCCGTCAGCTTCACCGTTTGCGTTGAAATTATGTCAAAGCACAGTAACATTATCCTTGTCGGCAGTGATGGATTAATCGTGGATGCTGTAAAGCGAGTTGACTTTACACAGTCAAGCGTGAGACAGATTTTGCCGGGTATGCGCTATGATTTGCCGCCCGCACAAGATAAGATTAATATACTTGAAAACGAAATATCATCAGTCGTTGAACGGATAAAGGAGCAAGGTCAAAAACTGCTTTCACAGGCGGTTATTGAATGCGTTGAAGGCGTGTCTCCATTGATTTCACGCGAGATTGCCACCTTTGTCTGTGGCGCGGATGAGGCTGTTTCTAACCTTAACGACGCGATGCTTCTTCGCCTCGAAAAAAAGCTTAATGAAATCAAAAAAACTCTCCTTGAAGCAAGCGGCACTCCGACGCTGCTTATACGCGATGGTGTAAAGCAAATAGACTTTACATTTATGGATATTACGCAATACGGATTTTCTGTGGTCGGCAGGGAGTATGAGAGCTTTTCGGAGCTTTTAGACAGCTTTTATTGCGAGAAAGACCGCGCTGAGCGCACCCGCCAGAGGAGCGCCTCAATGCAAAAGATGCTTGCAAATCAAATTGCCCGCATTTCGCGTAAAATTGATGTTCAAAGCGCTGAGCTTAAAGCCTCGGCCGACAGAGACACCCTGCGCGTTAAGGCGGAGCTTATCCTTGCAAATGAGTATCGTCTCGGGAAGGGCGCGCTTTTTTACGAAGTCGAGAACTACTATAATAACAACGAGCTTTTGCGTATTCCGGCGGACCCCGCTTTGTCGCCCACTGCCAACGCACAAAAATATTTTAAAGAATACCGCAAGGCTAAAACCGCAGAGACTCTGCTCGTTGACCTGATTAAGCAGGGCGAGCAGGAGCTAAACTATCTTGAGAGTGTCGTTGACTGCGTTAACAGGGCAAGCGGCTATGTGGAGCTGGCTGAAATACGCGCGGAGCTGTACGATTCGGGATATCTTAAACGAGAAAAGAACTCTGTTGATAAAAAGCAAAAGCCTTTGCCGCCGCTCGAATATTTTTCTGATGACGGCTTTCGGATTTTAGTAGGCAGAAATAATGTGCAAAATGATTTGCTAACCTTTAAAACAGCCCGTAAGGACGACTCGTGGTTTCATGTGCAGAAAATGCCGGGCTCCCATGTGGTTGTGCTCGGCGAGGGCGAGGTGATTCCCGAGCGCACGGCGCGCCAAGCAGCAATGCTTGCCGCCTACCACAGCAGCGCGCGCGAAAGCTCTCGGGTTGCCGTGGATTACACCGAGGTTCGCGAGCTTAAAAAGCCTGTGGGCGCAAAGCCCGGCAAGGTTATCTATCACACTTATAATACGATGTGGGCAAAGCCTTCGCAGGAGGAATGCGAAAGGCTCGAAAAAATAAAAATGCCTCAGGCGCGTTAGCCAAGGCATAAGAAATTATTAGGGGCACCCTTTGGGTGCCCCTGATTTTGCAATTAGCTATGTGTATCATCGCTTTCGACTAAGCTGCCTGTGTCCCTGAAAAGCAGTGAAACGCACCATATGCCTGCGAGGGCAACAAGCGTGTATATTATTCTGCTCAGAATAGCACCCTGGCCACCGAAAATCCAGGCAACAAGGTCAAATTGGAATAACCCGATGCTGCCCCAATTTATTGCGCCGATGATTACAAGAACCAGTGAAATTTTGTCAAGCATTTATTTCAACTCCTTACTTGCTTTTCGCAGATAGTATGGTCTGAAATCAATGCTTTATACCAGAAATAACAGGAAAAATTTTGAAATTAAAAAATAAATTTAAGATCAGCCTGCTCAAAGCTTTTAGAATTTTTATCCTTATCGCTTAAAATAGGGGAATCAATACCCCATTCAATACCGAATTCCGGCTCATTATACTTAATACTTAAATCATTCTCACTTGAATAAAAACGGTTAACCTTATACATAACCTCAACATCATCCGTGAGGGTTAAGAACCCGTGCAAAAAGCCCTCGGGGATATAAAACATTTTTTTGTTTTCACCGCTCAGAATGACGCTGACCCACTGCTTATAGGTTGGCGAGCCCTTGCGCACATCAACGGCAACATCCATTATTTCGCCTCTAAGGCAGGTGATCAGCTTTGACTGCGCCATGGGCGGTGTCTGACAGTGAAGCCCGCGAATAGTGCCCTTGAGCGCGGTAAACGAGCGGTTATCCTGAACGAAAACGTCATTTATTCCAAGCTCCGCGAGCTTTTTCTGCGAATAGCTCTCATAAAACCAGCCGCGCGGATCGCCGAAAACTTCGGGCTCGATAATTTTAGCTGAGAGAAGGCTTGTTTCGGTTGCTTTCATTAACAAAACGCTCCTATTTTAAACGGTTGATAATTATTCATCTTCCTTGCCCCAGCGCGGCCTTTCGCCGGGCTTGCCGCCCGAGTAAAGAATTTTGCCCTCCGCGACCCTGCGCAAATGTATACCGTATGAGGATTTGCCGTATTTTTCAGCGGATTCGAGCAGAGCTTTTTTGCTTATCCAGCGCATATTATACGCTATTTCCTCAGGAGCGGAAATTTTGATGCCCTGAAGCTTTTCGACGGTTCTGATGAAATTCGCCGCGTCAAGAAGCGCGTCAACTGTTCCTGTATCAAGCCACGCGTAGCCGCGGCCCATGAGCTGAATATCAAGGTCGCCTGCTTCAAGATAAGTCTGATTAATATCGGTTATTTCAAGCTCGCCGCGTTTAGAGGGCTTTAATCTTTTCGCGAATTCAACGACGCGGTTATCATAATAATAAAGACCGGTAACAGCGTAATTTGATTTTGGGACCTCAGGCTTTTCTTCAATTGAAACAGGAATACCGTTGGCATCAAATTCTACAACGCCGAAGCTTTGCGGATTCTCAACGTAATAGCCGAAAATGGTTGCTCTGTTTTTATTCTTAGCAGCTTGGCGCAAAAGATGCCCCAAACCGTTGCCATAAAAAATGTTATCGCCGAGCACCATCGCTACATCATCCTTGCCGATGAATTCCTCGCCGATTATGAATGCCTGCGCTAGACCGCCCGGGCTTTCCTGCACAGCGTAGGACAGCTTAAGGCCGAATTGCCCGCCTGTGCCGAGAAGACGCTCAAATTTCGGAGTATCGTCGGGGGTGGATATGATTAAAATTTCCCTTATACCTGAAAGCATAAGAGTTGAAAGAGGGTAATATATCATTGGTTTATCATAAACCGGAAGCAGCTGTTTACTGGTGACCATAGTTAAAGGATAAAGCCGGGTTCCCGAGCCGCCGGCAAGAATAATACCTTTCAGACCAAACACTCCTTTACCTTGGCGAGCCGTATCGCCTATGGAATATTACTGATGCCACTATACCACCAAATCCCTGATTTGTCAATATTACACAAAATTCGCCTTTGCGATTATGGCGTTAAGCCGCGCCGACTTGGTCAGTATTATTTGCTCATTTGCCTACACACGGCAGTATATGTCTGATAAGAGCATAATAAAAAAAGCTTGTATTCCGATATAAAATAGTTTATACTGTAAAATACTATTTGGTATAACACCATTTGATTTGATAGGAGATGTGCCCATGGATCCGATTAAAGTCGATTTTTCAAAAAAAGACGACGGCAGAAAAAGAGAGATTGTAATCCCGCCTGAGAAAGCAGCGCTTAAAATCGTTATCAGCCTTTTAGGTATGGTAGCGACGGCGTTAATTGCTTTTTATATTATGTTGCCCCCTCTTAACTTTAAATCCTACGACTTTTATCTTTATATCGTTATCGTAGCGGCGTCATATGTTGTTATCAACGGCATACTTTCTAATGTAATGAACAAGCCCGAGTATATACCCTATATTAAACGCCGCGCGATTGCGCCGGGCATAGTAATCGCTTTAGTGCTGGTTGTTATTGCGGGCGGTTATTTGGTATCCTCAGTTGTCTTCCGCGCGAAAGCGTATAGCAAAATTATTGATGTGAGAACCGAAAGCAATTTCTCCGAGGAGATTAAGGAAGAGAACGCGGAATCCTTCAGCTTGATTCCCAAGCTTGACGAGCTTGCGGCGGCTCAGCTCGCCACTCGCTCGCTCGGTGACCTTGCTGATGAGGGCCTCGTTTCTCAGTTTACAATTTATCCCTCATATACTCAAATTAACTACAGAGGAACTCCCGTCAGGGTTGTACCTCTTCAGTATGCTAACATCATCAAGTGGTTTACAAACCGCAGCGAGGGCTTGCCCGGTTATGTCATCATTGATATGGCAAAGGAAACTACTGATTTTGTTAAGGTCGATAACGGCATTAAATATTCGCCCGCGGAGCACTTCGGGCGTCTTCTCAAGCGTCACCTTCGCTTTGAATATCCCACCTACCTTTTTGCCGATGCAACGTTTGAAATTGACGATAACGGCCAGCCTTATTGGATTTGCGCGCGTCTTGATAAGACCATCGGGCTTTTTGGCGGTACTGATGTTATTGGCGCCGTGCTTGTTAAAGCAAACAGCGAAACCGGCGAGAGCACCTATTACAGTATTGAGGATATAAAAGACAACCCCGACCTTCAGTGGCTTGACAGGATTTTTGATTCCGATCTTCTCGTTGAGCAATACGATTATTTCGGTAAATATCAAAACGGCTTCTGGAACTCGATTCTCGGTCAAAAGGGTGTTATTAATACCACAATGGGTTATAACTATCTTGCCAAGGATGACGATGTGTGGATGTATACAGGTATAACCTCAATCACCTCGGACCAGTCGATTACGGGCTTTGTGCTCATTAACCAAAGAAGTAAAGAAGCCATATTCTACCGTGTGAGCGGAGGCACCGAGCGCTCGGCGCAGAGCGCCGCTGAGGGCAGAGTCAAGGACCTCGGCTACAGCGCGACCTTCCCGCTGCTTCTCAATATCGGTGGCGAGCCGACCTATTTCCTGTCGCTTAAGGATGCGTCAGAAATTGTTCAGCAATACGCGATGATAAATGTTGAGAATTACAACAAAATCGGCGCCACGGGCTCAGACCTTAAGCAGTGCCTCGCGAGCTATGTCGCAGCGCTCAAGGCAAACGGCGTTATTGTTGATATTGACCCCTCTGCGGTTGTCACACCGAATCAGGATAACACCAATCCCACACAGCCGGCTGAGCCCGAAACTGCCACGGTAAGCGGCACAATTGCAGATATAAGAACAAGTGTGGATGCCGGTCAAAGCTATTTCTATATTAAGCTTGCCGAGGGCGATGCTTATTATTCAATCTCCTCCGCTTCTGCTCCTCTGGCCGTAATTCTCAATAAAGGCGACTCTGTCACGATAACCTTTGCGGCGGGCAGCGAGGGGAAAATCATCGAGGCTCAGTCAATCAAATAGGATAGTAGAATGCCCGCTTCGGCTGACGAGGCGGGCGTTTTTATTGTGAAAGGAAACGAAGATCATGGCTAAAGAAAAAAAGCGTGTATATACCGTTGCCACGGCGCATCTTGATACATCGTGGGGATGGGATTTTGAAACAACCGTAAAGGACTATATTCCCAAAACTCTCTATGACAACTTCAATTATTTCACCAAATATCCTGAATATGTTTTTTCACTTGAGGGCAGCTACCGCTATGAGCTGATGGAAGAATATTATCCTGAGGCGTTCAACCGCCTTAAGGAATATATTGCCGAGGGCCGCTGGTGTGTCGCGGGCAGCTCCTATGAAAACGGCGATGTGAATGTGCCCTCGCCGGAGGCGCTTTTTAGAAATATTATTTACGGCAACGATTATTTTGATAAGAAGTTCGGTAAGCGCAGCTGTGATATTTATCTGCCCGACTGCTTCGGCTTCGGCTGGGCGCTGCCAAGCATAGCGGCGCACGCCGGGCTTCGCGGGTTCACAACCCAGAAGCTTGTCTGGAGCAGCGCCTATGGTATACCGTTTGACCTTGGTATTTGGAGAGGTCCCGACGGCAGCGAAATCTATGCGAGCCTTGACGCGGGGAATTACAACCAATCGCTCAAAAGGGATGTTCGCGCGAACGGCGCTGTTATGCGCAAGCTTCGCTCAAATATCCGCAGGTACGACCTGCCCTTTACCTATGTGCTTCACGGTGTAGGCGACAGGGGCGGCGCACCGCGCGAGAAGTCGGTTAAATCGGTTTGCCTCGCGGCGCAGAAGAATGACAAGAAAAATACCGAGGTTGTAATTTCTTCAACAGACCGCGTTTTCAGAGATATGGATGAGCAGCTGAGACCCGAGCAAAAGGCTAAGCTTCCGATTTGGAACGATGAGCTTGTTATGACCGACCACGGTGTCGGCTCTTATACCTCGCGCGCAATCGGCAAACGCTGGAACCGCCGCGGCGAGCTTCTCGCCGACAGCGCGGAAAAAATCAATGTTCTCGCCAAAACCCTCTGCGCGGCGAAGTACCCGCAAGAGCAGCTTGATACCTGCTGGAAGCGCCTGATTGCGCATCAATTCCATGATGATTTGCCCGGCACATCAATTGAGGCCTGCTATAAGCGCAACTGGAACGATTATGTTCTCTCTCTGGGCGGCTTTGCCAAGGAGCTTCAGGGTGGCATGAGCGCCGTGCTTGCAAAGATGGATACCTCGTTTGTAAAGGGCAGGGCGTTAGCGGTTTATAACCCGTGCGCCTACAAGGCAGTTCGCACCGTTACGGCCGAGGTCAAAGGCTTTGAGGGCGAGTTCGTCAAGGTGCTTGACTCCTCGGGCGAGGAAGTACCCTCCCAGATTATCGCGATTAATGGCGATATCACCGAAATATGCTTGAGCGCTCTGCTTGACCCGGTTTCGGTCACAATTTTTGACCTGCAGGCGTCGCAGAGCCCGTGCCAGATTAACGCGGGCCTTTCGGTGTCACAGCGTACAGTCGAAAACGGAAAATATAAGGTAACTCTTGATGATAACGGCGATATAGCCTCTGTATTTGATAAGGCCAACGCCTGTGAGCTGCTTGAAGACCCCGTTCGCATGGCTCTGTTTAATTACGACGGCAGCAATGTTTATCCTGCGTGGGAGATGGAATATAAAGAGGCGGCAGTACCGCCGCGCGAGTACGCCGTCA
>CAYUXK010000019.1:23690-32762 GCA_964448835.1 uncultured Clostridium sp.
GCGTGGGAGATGGAATATAAAGAGGCGGCAGTACCGCCGCGCGAGTACGCCGTCAACCCGAAATTCGAGGTTGTTGCAAGCGGAAAATCAAAGGTAGCGATTAAAACTACCAGAACCGCGGGCAAATCAACCTTTGTTCAGATAGTTTCCCTTACCGCCGGGGGCGAAAGCGTTGAGGTATTTAACGAAATCGAATGGCGCGATTTGCGCACAATGCTGAAGACGGAGTTCCCGCTTCGTGTTTCAAACGCCAAGGCGAGCTTCGATTTGGGGCTCGGCATTGTCGAGCGCGGCAATATGACCCCCTCACTTTACGAGGTGCCCGCGCAGCAGTGGGCGGATATCACCCTGCCCGATAAATCCTTTGGCATTTCAATTCTGAGCGACTGCAAATACGGCTGGGATAAGCCGGATAACAACACCCTGCGCCTTACCGGCATTCACTCGCCCCGTTCACCCTGGAGAGGCGGTCAGCATATGATGGAGTTCGGTCTTAACCGCTATTCCTTCGCAATTTGCTCGCATACCGGAACGGGTAGAGACGAAATTCAGCAAAACGCCGCCGAATTCAATCAGCCCGCTTGCGCATTTGAAACCGATATTCACGAGGGCACCTGCAGCACGATTTCGCTTTGCAGCGTGAGCAGCCCCGCCGTGATTCTGCGCGCAGTTAAAAAGGCGCAAAACAGCGACGAAATTGTCATAAGAGTAAATGAGGGTACCGGCAGCGCGATTAACGGCGCTCATTTGAAATTTGCGGGCGGGATAATCTCGGCGCGCGAAATTAACGGCAGCGAGCTTGAAAGAAACGATAAAGCCCCCGCTGTTATTGACGGTGAGCTGGTTTTTGACCTTAGTCCCTTTGAGGTGCGCTCCTTTGCGATTACGACCTCTGCCGCGGGCGGCGACCATATTAAGTGCGAGCCGATTGACCTGCCTTTTGACACTGTAGGTGTCACTAAAAATGATAATTATGCCTCTGGCGGGCTTGCCGACGGGCTCTCGGTGCCGTTTGAGCAGTATCCTGACGAAATCGTTTCGGGCGGCATAGTCTTTAAAACCTGCAAGGATGAGCTTAATATGATGAGGTGCCGCGCTCAGAAAGTGAATATACCCGAGGGCACCGAAAAGATCTATATTCTCGCTGCTTCAATGGGCGGCGACAAGGTTTCGCAGTTTGACATTGACGGCGAAGCCTTCAACGCTGAAATATGCGATATGCAGGAGAGGGTAGGCGCCTGGGATTTATACGTCGAGGGTGAGTGCGGTTATATAAAGAGTAATCCCGTCGCTTGGAACTCAACTCACGCTCACGGCGTAAACGGTGATATTCACGCAAAGCAGCTCTACTTTTTCTGCTACGATTTTCCAGTTTATGATAAAAAAGTATTTACCTTTCCCGAAGATAATAGTATAATTATATTAGGAGCCACAGCGGTTAAGGACGGGGTTAAGTGCGATATGCTCACGGCGCAGTATGACCGCCTTGAGAAGCGCGAGTGCACCTATCAGATTTCACCCAGAGACCAGGCGAGGGCGCGAAGCAAAAGGCATCAGGTAAGCAGCGCGCGCAAATTCGCCTTCAGCTTTGTCAAGCGCAGAATTCAAAAAGAGATTAAGCAGAGAAAATGATTCAAATGTCAGGAGTCATTAAATGAAGGATGTTAAAACAAGCGCGGTGCGGGCGTTATGCGCTTTGATGCTGCTTGTTGCATTGCTGCCGGGCTGCAAAAGCAGAGTGAGAAACGAGGCAACCACAGCCGAAGCCTCCCTCATCGGCTCCGCGATGCGGCAAACCTTCGTTATGCTTACCGACAGCGAAACCTCAACAACTCAAACCTCAACAACTCAAACCTCAACAACTCAAACCACGATAAAACAAACCACGATAAAACAAACCACGGCAAGAACTACCGCCGCGACTACCTCCACAAAGCCGCCGCAAACCAAGCCTGCGACTACGGCGGCGAAAACAACAATCAAGGCAACAACATCATCTGTAATTACTACAACATCTGCACCGACTACTACCACAGCCGCGCCGAAGCCCGCCACAGCCGCGGGTAACGCGGTTACATACCGAGCTCAAATAAATAGGGAGCTTGAGCTTGTTAATGAGCACAGGGCTCTCAATGGCAAGGCGCCGCTGGAGCTTGATGACAAGCTTACCCTTGCCGCGTGCATCAGAGCTAAAGAGATGGCCGACAGCGGTGATATGTCACACACGAGGCCAAACGGCAAAGATTGCTTTTCAGTTTTTGATGAGGTTGGCATTTCTTGCTCAACCGCGGGCGAAAACATTGCCTATGGTCAAAGCACACCCGACGAGGTTTTTAATTCCTGGCGTATTTCCTCGGGGCACAACAGGAATATGCTTGACTCGGACTTTCAAAAAATCGGAATCGGCGTTGCCGTCAGCTCCGATGGCAGTTTATATTGGGTTCAGCTGTTTGCAGAAAGTGTTGTTCCCGTAACGAATTCGTCCGAGGATGTGGAATAGACTTATATTATCGGGGAGGGGTTCAATGGGATTATTAAAAAACAAAGCCTTGCTGTCCCTCGCGGCGCTCATACTGCTTGTGTTTGCGCTCAGCAGCTGCAGCAGCAGGGTACAAAACGAAACCGATGCATCGGTCACGACTCAAACCACCTACGCCATAATTACCGAGCCTTTATCCACCGCTGAAACCGTTTCTTCAGAGACCGCGCTCACTTCAGCCGAGCCGACTGCCGCTGTGCAGGCAACACAGGCGAATACGACAAGCGTAAAGGCGACTACAGCCAAGGCAAAAGCTACCACGGTTAAGGTCGAGAAGACCACAAAAAAGCCGACGGCAACCACCACCGCAACCACCACGGCGTTTTCCGCGCCCGCGGTACCGCTTAAGAAAATCACGGAGCTTGAGGATGTGAAAGTAGAAACACTTCGCTACGGTGTAGTGAAAGAAACACACACTATTGTGACATATATGCTTTACAGTGATGGCAGCCATGTTGATGAAGAAAGAAAAAGCGAGGTTATCTATAACCGCTCAAATTTTAATCCTTCGTCAAATGAGCTTGCCAAGTACGCGGCAATCAACAAGTCTAACCAGGCGGCGGATATCAAAAAAGCGGTTGAGCTTGTCAATGATTATCGCAAGGCGTATAAAATCGACGGAGTAAACAGGGGATTAAAACCGCTTGAATATGACGGCGATCTTACCCTTGCCGCTTGCATCAGGGCGGAGGAAATCGCTTATTCCGGCGAATTCTCACACACGCGCCCGGGCGGCAGACCAAGCCAGAGCGTGCTTGATGATATCGGCTATCGGTACTCTTTCATGGGCGAAAACCTCTCGCGCAGGTACGAAACGCCGCAGGCCGCCTTTGAAGCGTGGGTTGATTCGCCCGAGCATCTCAGGAATATTGTCGAGGATGATTTTACAAAAATCGGCATCGGGTATGCCGTAGGCCCGGATGGAGTTGTTTATTGGGTGCAGCTGTTCGCGGCGTAATTAAAAATAAGGGGGGAGAATAAAAATGAGTATCTTTACAAAAATTATATCTGTTTTTATGGCTTTTATCGCGGCAATTATCGCAATCTTTTCAGGTAACCCGGGCGGCGGGGGTGAGACCACCACATCCGTGGTTGAAACCACTACCACAGCTTACAGCACTACCGCCGAGTTCGCCGCTCTTAAAGCGAAAGCCGAGGCAAATAAAGTTACTTATAATGCCCAGATTAATGAAAGCTTAACCCTGCTCAATAATTACAGAAAAAGCAGGTGGAAAAATGCCCTAACGCTTGATAACAACCTGACTGTAGCCGCCTGTATGAGAGCGCAGGAAATGGTTGATTCAGGCATACTTGTGCACGCGCGCCCCGACGGCAGAGGGCCGATGACTGTTCTTAACGATTTGAGTATCAGCGCGGGGTGTTTCGGCGAGAACCTTGCCAGAGGGCAGGAAACGCCTACTGATGTTTTCAACGACTGGAAGGGCTCAACAGATCATAACGCGAATATGTTAAGGACTCAATACGGCAAGGTCGGCATAGGAGTTGCCGTTGACAATTCGGGAACTATATATTGGGTTCAGGTATTTACCGATTAAAACTTAAGGAAACAGCTAAATGATTATTACCAAAACACCGTTTCGAATGTCATTTTTCGGTGGTGGAACTGATTTTTCACAATTTTATAATGAGCACGGCGGCGCGGTTATATCAACAACCTTTGATAAGTTTTGTTATGTAACCGTGCGGTATCTGCCTAAATTCTTTGAGTATAAAACTCATTTGACCTATTCAAAAACAGAACGGGTTAATTCCTGTGACGAAATTCAGCATCCTGCAATTCGAGAGGCAATGCGCTCGCTTGATTTGGATGCCATCCGCCTTACCTACGATGCGGATTTGCCGGCGCGCTCGGGGCTCGGCACAAGCAGCTCCTTCGCTGTGGGTATGCTTAGCGCGTTCTACGCTCTCAAGGGTATACCGGCCGACAAGCGCAAGCTTGCCGATGACGCTATTTACCTTGAGCGTGTGCTCTGCAACGAAGCGGGTGGCGTTCAGGACCAAATTGCGACGGCATTCGGCGGCCTTAACAGAATCGATTTCAGCGCCGGCGGCTACACCGTTAAGCCCATTGATATATCGCCAAAGCGCAAAGATGAGCTGAACTCGAGCCTTATGATGTTTTTCACGGGATTCTCACGAAACTCTTTTGAAATTCATAAGACAACAGCGCCCGCTATTTTGAAAAAAACCGACGAGCTGCTTGAGATAATGAGAATTACAAACGAGGCGCAAAAGGTGCTTGAAGCGGGCGACTTGAGCGATTTGGGCAGACTGCTTCGCGAGACCTGGGCAATTAAACGCCGTGTAACTGATATGATCTCTACCCCTCAGATTGACAGCATTTATGACAAAGCCATTTCCGCGGGCGCCATGGGCGGCAAGCTTCTCGGAGCGGGCGGAGGCGGGTTTTTGCTGTTTTATGTCGAGCCTGACAAACAGCCCCTTGTGCGTAAGGCGCTGGGCGACCTTTTGTATGTACCGTTCAGGTTTGAAAACGAGGGCACACGGATAATCCACATGAGTGATGAGACAGTATATGAATAACAATAAAGGACTGCACCGGGCATATGCCTGATGCAGTCCTGATTTTTGATATAAAGCCTATTTATTTATTCGAGCGTATAACGCGCCGAAAAGGCTGTTTAATTGCTCCATGTTGAGGGCCTCGGCGCGTACGCTGTCATCAAAGCCACAGTCCTTAATGGCGAGCATGACGGTTTCCTTTTGCACATTCAGACCCGCACTGATAGAGTTCGCGGCGGTTTTGCGCCGCTGACCAAACGCTGCGTGAACCATCGAGAAGAAAAACTTTTCGTTTGATACATCAATCGCGGGAGCTTCACGGATATCAAGGCGGATAACGCTGCTGTCAACCTTCGGCGCGGGCATAAATGAGCCTGCCGACACATCAAAAAGCTTGTTTGCCTTTGCGTAGTAATCCACGGCGACGGTAACGCTGCCGCTCTGCTTTCCGCCGACCTTTGCGCAGAGCCTTGCCGCCGCCTCGCGCTGAACCATAACCGTTATCGCTTTAAGCGGCAGACGGCTTTCGAGCAGCTTCATTATAACAGGGGAGGTAATGTAGTAGGGGAGGTTAGCGCAAACATAAACGGGCATATCGCCGAATTTTTCCGAAATCAGAGCGGCGAGGTCAATGTCGAGCACATCGCCCAAAACAAGCTCAATGTTGTCAAAATCAGCGAGCGTTTCCTCAAGAATCGGGAAAAGCCTGCGGTCAAGCTCAATGCAAACCACCTTTTTAGCCGCCGGGGCAAGCTGGGCCGTGAGCGTGCCGATGCCCGGGCCGATTTCAATAACGCCGCTCTCACCGTCAACGCCGCATTCCTCTGCCATTCTCGGGCAAACCGAGGGGTTAATTATGAAATTTTGCCCGAGCGCCTTCGAGAAGTGAAAGCCGTGGCGCTCAAGAATTCCCCTGATTATGGAAATGTCGGTGAGATTATTCATTTAAAGACCTCTTTTTCTTATTTATCGGAATTAAACCGGTCGATTTTTAGAAATTCACAAAAAAGAATGGTTAATACCGTAAATTATGTGGACTGTTTTATTGATTTTTATCGGGATTATCTTTATAATATAAATTAAACGACAGAGGAGGAACATAGAATGGCTATTCTTGTAACCGGCGGCGCGGGCTTTATCGGCTCGCACACATGTGTTGAATTGCTCGGCGCGGGGTATGATATTATTATACTTGATAATTTGTGTAACAGCAAGAGTGAAAGTATTAATCGTGTAAAAGATATTTCGGGGCGCGATTTTACCTTTGTAAATTGCGACATCCGTGACCGCGCGGGGCTTGACAAAGTGTTTAATAACAATAAAATAGAGGCGGTTATTCATTTCGCGGGGCTTAAAAGCGTGCCCGAGAGCTGCAGCAATCCGCTTGAATACTATGATAACAACATCGGCGGCACTGTAACTCTGTGCGAGGCGATGAAAGCGGCAGGGTGCAAAAAAATCGTTTTCAGCTCTTCCGCAACAGTCTACGGCAGCGCGAATCCTTCTCCTCTTCGCGAGGAGATGCCCGTTGGGGGCACTACAAACCCCTATGGCACAACGAAGCTTTATATCGAAAGAATACTTGAGGATCTATATGCCTCCGATAATTCGTGGAGCATCTGCATACTGCGCTACTTTAATCCTATCGGCGCTCACAAAAGCGGCAAAATCGGCGAGGACCCGAGCGGCGTTCCGAGCAACCTTATGCCTTACATCACTCAGGTCGCTGTCGGCAAGCTCAAGACGCTCTATGTTTGCGGCAACGATTACCCCACGCCTGACGGCACGGGTGTGCGCGATTACATTCATGTTGTCGATCTTGCTCTTGGCCACCTCAAGGCGGTTGAGAAGGTATTGGGCGGCAGGGGATGCGATATTTATAACCTCGGCACAGGCAAGGGCTACAGCGTCTTTGATATTATCCACGCTTTCGAAAGGGCAAGCGCCAGAAAGGTTAACTACACCATCTCGCCGCGCAGGAAGGGCGACATTGCAGAGTGCTATTCCGACCCGTCAAAGGCAAGGGAGGAGCTTGGCTGGAGCGCTGTTCGCTCTCTTGAGGAAATGTGCGAGGATTCATGGCGCTGGCAGTTAAATAATCCGAGAGGCTACAATTAGGTGAATTAATGGAGTTTTATGAGAATAAGCAGGAGCCCGAGAAAGCGGTGCTTGTCGGAGTTGATACGGGCGAATATGACTGTAACAGCTCGCTTGATGAGCTTGAGGAGCTTACGCATACAGCGGGGGCAGTGGTTATCGGGAGTGTGACACAAAAGCGTGACAAGCCTGACGCCGCAACCTTTATAGGCTCCGGCAGACTTGAGGAGCTCGGCAAGTTTTGCAAAGACAATGAGGCGGATCTTGTTATTTTTGACAGCGAGCTTACGCCTTCACAGCAGCGCAATATAGAAAACGAGCTTGATGTGCGTGTTATTGACCGCACAACGCTCATTCTTGATATTTTTGCCGCAAGAGCAAGAAGCGGCGAGGGTAAGCTTCAGGTTGAGCTTGCCCAGCTTAAGTATGCTCTGCCGCGCCTTGGCGGCAAGGGCAAGGAGCTCTCACGCCTTGGCGGCGGAATCGGCACCCGCGGCCCCGGCGAAACAAAGCTTGAAACAGACAGGCGTCACATTCGCCGAAGGGTTAAATCGCTCGAGGATGAGCTTGACGCGCTCGAAAAACGCCGCAGCATTGCGCGCGCAAGGAGGGAGAAGGACGGCGTTGAAACCGTCACAATAGTCGGCTACACTAACGCCGGCAAATCAACGCTCATGAACGCTCTCACAAACGCCGGCGTGCTTGCCGAGGATAAGCTTTTCGCGACCCTTGACCCGACCTCGCGAGCTCTGACACTGCCCGACGGGCGCAAGATTATGCTCATTGATACTGTCGGATTCATTCGCCGCCTGCCGCACAATCTCGTTGAGGCGTTTAAATCCACCCTTGAGGAAGCGGTAAACGCGAAGGTGATACTAAACCTCTGCGACGCGTCTGACAGCGAATGCGCGGAGCATTTGACCGTTACAAACGAGCTTCTGCACGAGCTTGGGTGTGAAAACAAGCCCATTGTGCCTGTGTTTAACAAATGCGATTTGCTTGATGGTGTCATTCCCTTCACTCACGAGCCGAATGCTGTGTTTATATCCGCGATTAACGGAAGGGGAGTTGATAAGCTTCTCGAGCGTATATCTAACGAGCTGCCGCCCAAAAGGGCCAAAGCAAGCCTGCTTATTCCCTACGCCGACGGCGCGGCCGCCGCTGTGCTTCGCAAGGACGGCGTTGTGATTAGCGAGGAATACCGCGAAAACGGACTTTTTATCGAGCTTATTACAGATGTCTCGCTCATTGATAAATATAAGAATTACTGCGTATAAGGAGCTAATTCTATGGGCAAGCGAGTTATATCTCTGATTGTCGGCATTATGATGGTCTTTACGGGCGCGGGGGTCACATACAGCCCCGGGGATGAGGAAAATATTAAGCTTAGCTTTGTTGCTTCTGCGGATACGCATATGGAGAGCAACAATTCAGAGCGCTGTTTAGATTTAATTGACGCGCTCAAGGATATGGGCGGCGCTTCACACAAAAATGACGCGATGGTTATTTGCGGTGATGTCACAATGAACGGTCAGCTTATTGAATATCTGTGCCTTTGCGCCGTGCTCGGTGTCTTTGATAAAGCCGACAACACCCTCATCGCGATGGGCAATCACGAGGTTTTTACCGAGGCAAACGGCTATAAAAAGGGCTTTGCAAAGTTTAACGCCTTTTCGCGCCTTATCAGCGGCAACACCACGGGCAAGCCTTATTATTACAAGATAATTAATGGTTACTATTTATAATTCTCGGCTCCGAGGCGGATATGGGCGTTCAGGCATATATTTCACCCGAGCAGATTGCCTGGCTTGATGACACTCTCGCCGACGCAACCGAGAATGGACTGCCGGCATTTGTGTTTTGCCATTTTCCGCTCGAGGGCGCGGTCGTTA
>CAYUXK010000020.1:0-9776 GCA_964448835.1 uncultured Clostridium sp.
TTCCCCCGCTTCGCTCTCGCTCAAGGTCGGCGTCAAAGAGAAGGTCGGCTATGTTATCGAGCCCGATGACGCCACAATAACCTCGGTGCTTTGGTTCACTGAGGATGAGAGCATCGCGGTAATCGATAAAGACGGTGTCGTTACCGGCAAAAGCGAGGGTACCGTCAAGGTTTACGCCGTTACCGCCGACGGAGGCTTCAGAAGCTCCTGCACGGTTACGGTAACAGCCAATTGAGGGGGGTGAGGGTTAATGGAAATTAAAGAAATCACCGCCGTTGCCAAGCCGAACGGGGCAACATTAGAAAACGGCAATAACATCTACCGCAGCTACAACTATGTCGGCGTTAAAGAGACCGTGGCTTATCTTCTCAACGACTTCTCAAACACCTTCAACATAAATTCCTTTACCGAGCGTTACATCTGGGATGTTGTTCGCGTTGACTTCACCATCGCGGCGATAGTAAATGTTTTCACCAGCGCTTGGGACATTATTAACGACACGATTATTGCCACAATTGTTGACAGCACGCGCACACGAATAGGCAAGTTTCGCCCCTACCTTGTGGGGCTGCAGATTCCGATGACCATCATAGGTATGTTTTATTGGTTCATCCCGCTTTTCTTCCCCGAAACCTCTGCCACCTATGTGCCTAAGCTGATATATTATTTCGCTTTCTGCATTATTTCCGAAACTGCGGGAACCTTCACAAGCATTGCAAAAAGCGGGTATATGTCCACCATAACGCCAAACCCTGCGGAAAGAATACGGCTTATTACCCTCGCGGAGCTGCTCACAGGCTATATGGGCGAGGATATGCCGCGGTACATATTCGGCGTGGTTTATGACATGATTAACGCGGGCAAACTGCATTGGCGGCTGAGCAGCGCGTTTGTAACCTTCGGGCTTTGCACCGCGCTTGTGTCGTCGCTGTTTACGCTTTACTTTTTCCTTGTTTCGAGGGAGCGCGTGCCCCAATCCATTGAGCGGCCGAATGTTAAAGAGGGTCTGAAGGCTATTTTCACAAACTACCCCGTGCTGCTCATGTGCCTGTCGGATTTCCTGGGTGGATTCAGCATCGGCTCGGGCGAATCGAATTACTTCATTGATGTTCTCGGCTCTTACTCGCTGATAACGCTTGTTAATATCCCCTCCTCGCTTAACGGCTCAATCAGCTACGCCTTTGTATCCCCGCTTCGCAAGAAATTTTCTTCAAAGTCAATTTGGGTAGGCTCGGATATTTACGGCGATGTTTTATCAATGGCATACTTCTTCTTTGGCCTGATAAATAAAAACTATATGAAAAAAATACCGATGTGTGTCGCCCTTGGAGTTCGCGAATGGTTCGGCAAATGGACATTCGGCGTCAACAAAGTTATCAACGCTGACCTTTGGAACGAGGCAATGGACTACTGCGAATGGAAAAACGGCTACAGGATGGAGGCAACCACGGGCGTCGCCAAGAACCTTGTGCTTAAAATTCAAAGCGCGTTTATGAGCTCTGTGCGCAGCATTATGCTCAAAAAAATCGGCTATGTTCAAGGCATTCAGATAGGTACCCAGGATGACAGCACTAAATTCTGGCTCTTCGCGCTTTGCAGCGCCGTACCGACGATTACGGGCGCGCTCGGAATCGTGCCCAAATTTCTGTGGCCCATTTCACAAAAGAAACGAGCGCAGATGTATGACGAGCTTGCCGAAAGGCGCAACAAGCTTGTCACGGGCTATGTTGAAAGCCTAAAATAATAGTCGGTAATATTAAAAAACACCGCCGTGGATTAGTTCAATCCGCGGCGGTAATTTTAGGTCAATTATTTATCAAGGTTTCTTGTGCATTCCTTGACTGTTTTGAAAACAGCGTCAAAGTGGTTGAGCGCGTCATCAATGACATCGTCTGTATCCGCCATTGAGGTGTAAAGGCGGCTACCTGCAAGGGTAACAATGCCGTTTGCCATATAGGCGGCACCCATTTGCTCCATGGCAACCTTCCTGCGAAGCATTTCGGGCTTTGCCTTTAACAGTCCCTTCACGGACACAAGCAAATTCATAGAGCTGAAATCGTAGCTCATCGCGCCCGTGCACTCAAGGTGAACGATAGAGCCTTGGTTATAAATAACGAAGGGCAAATTGTAATTATTAACAAGTGTTTTGAGACCTGCCGTGAGTCTGTCACCGGCAAGACCGGCTTTTTCGCAAGCATTTGTCTTTGCAATCTCTTGAATCGCGCAGTAGCCTGCATAGGAGGAAAGCGGGTTTGCCGCAAGGGTTCCGCCGACATAGGCGCGCTTCATCATTGTGCCGACGCCTGCCGCCATACCGCTGACATATTCCTTTTTACCGCCGACGCCGCCGGCTGAGGGATAGCCGCCCGCAACAATCTTGCCGAATATTGTAAGGTCCGGAACAATGCCAAAATAGCCCTGCGCGCCGCCAAGCCCAACACGGAAGCCCGTAACGACCTCGTCAAAAATAAACAGACAGCCGTACTTATCGCAAAGAGCGCGAACGCCCTTATTGTAATCAAAATCAACCGGTCTTGTGCCACTCTCGGGGCCTACGGGCTCAACAATAACCGCCGCCGTGCCGCCGCGAAGCTTGTTTTTCTTAAGCATTTTTTCAAGCATATCAAGGTCGTTTGGGCGAACCTCATCGGTGGTGCCGTAGCAGGTCTTGGGAATACCATGGGACTCAAGGAATGACCTTGAGCCGGGGATTTTAAGACCATATACCATCTGATCGGACCAGCCGTGATAAGCTCCGCCGACTTTAATAATGCGCTTTGCCTTTGTTGCGCAGCGCGCCACGCGGATAGCCGCCATAACGCTCTCGGTGCCTGAACCGAGCATACGGAACATTTCGACATTAGGCATATGCTTGTTGATTTCTTTGGCAAGCAAAAGCTCGCCCTCATGGAACAAGCCCGTAACAGGACCGCAGGATTGCAGCAGCTCAACAACCTTATCCCTTACCGGCTGGTAGTTGCTGCCGAGGATTGTGGGGCCGCCTGCCTGCAAAAAGTCGAAATACTTGTTGCCGTCAATATCGTAAAGATAGGCGCCCTCCGCCTTGGTGATGCAGATGGGGAACGGATAATTGAAGGCAAGGTTGTGCTGCACGCCGCCGGGTATGTATTGCTTTGCCTCGGTGGTGATTTCTTTGGACTTCGCGCATTTGGTGTCAAAGTGCTTAAGTGTCTGAGCCAGCGAGTCATCTGAAATACAGTAGATGGGCTTTGAGGTTAATTCGCCGAGCTGCTTGTAAATCTCCTTAGCGTCCTGCCAGTTGCTGATTGCGTAGCCGTTGCTCATGATTTTTCCTCCTGATTTTCCAGAAATGAAATGAATTTTTGAATGGTATCGTTTGTTTCGCTTGGGTTTTCAAAGGGCTCGTCATTAATCAGCTTTTGAAATACCAAGCCGAAATAAGCTCCTATAGTAATTGCCGAAAGCTCTTTTACGCTAAAATACTCCCTGACACGCGAATAACAGTCTTTGCTAAGCTCACTGCGAATTAAGGCGTCAACCTTAGTAAAAGAGGTTTCACCCTTTGACAATATGCCGCGCATCATCAGCTCACAAGCAAGGTAAGGGTAAGGGTAGGTGTCGTTGTTTAGCTGGCGTATCAGTGTGCTGATTGACGGACTCTCCCCGCATTGGTCAACCGCTTCAAGTATATCGTTTATCTCTTCGTTGGCTATTTGCTGCAGCAGGTCGTCAAGTGAGGCAAAATGCGAGAAAAATGTTGAGCGCGAAACATCTGCTCCCTCGCTTATCTGGTCAATTGTTACATTTGCAATACCATAGCTTTCGAACAAGACCTTCGCGCTGTGCATAATTGCCTTATGGGTATTCCCCCGCTTGCGTGAGCGGCGGGATTTATCTATTTCTGCCATAAAAACCCCACTTCTCCTAATATAATAGTATTATATCACGGAAAAGTGGGGTTGTAAATAGTTTTTGTACATTAGTGCAAAAATATATTTAAGGCTATTTTTGCACTACAGGGCAGAAAACTGTACAAAATTCGTCTTTATATACGGTTTTGTAATCGCTGTCGTTTATTAAATTTACCATGAGCGCGTCGCCCTCGCGAACGAGCAGATGGGTAAATGAATATTTGTCAAGAAAATCCTTGTAATACAGCGTTCCCGCCTGCAGACGGTAATACTCAAGCATTATGTCGTCTTTTTTGTTATTCTCAATCACAAAGACCTCAGCGCGCGGGTCAATATAAGTTTTGAGCCCCTCATATTCCGTATAGGCGCCGTCGCCGTAATCGGCATACAGCACCACCTTCTCTTCGTCACAGGTGCTCTTGATATAATCAACAGCGGCGGTGATTTCGGGCTGAGATTCGCTCAAATCAATCTGCATAAACGAAACACCAATAGCTGCAATGAGGGTAACAACCAGCGCGATGGTCAGAATTTTGCGCATTCGCAGGGTTTTCGCTTGCTCTTCGGGCGCGGTTTTTGACATAAACGTGTAATCTTTGAGGTAATACGCAAGCGGGAAAATTGCGGCTATCACAAAAATCAGAAAGCTTCTCAGCGACGACAGCCCGAGCACAAGCGTACCGAGCGTCAGCAAAGCGTAGCGCACCGTTGATTTACCTCGGCGGCATACAATATAAATAAGCGCCACTAAAGTGAAAACGACAAAAACCACCTTGCCGGTTGTTTCATTAATTGAGGGCGGCATCATCTCAATGATACTGTTACTTATTTCACTGTGACCGTAGGAGCGAAAGAGGTAAGTCATCGCGCTCAAGCCGTAGGGATTAAGAAAACCGACAGCGGCGCTCACCGCGAGCGAAAGCAGCAGCGGTAATTTTTTTGCGCCCGCGCAGGCTATGAAACCCGCCTTAAACCTAAAGCTGTCAACGATATACGGCAGGGCGAGAACAAACATCATAAGCCACATTGACGCGTGCAGGTTAATAAGCAGAATCGAAAGAAGCGGCATAAAAAGAAGGTATTTTGGGTTTTTTTTGATAAAATATGCCTCAAGTATATAAAGCAAAAGCAAAAAAATCAGCGCCGAAAAAATCTGAGGGCGCGTAACATTAAACATGGCAAGCAAAGTGAGCATAAAAATGCTGACCCCGAAGCTCACAAAAAAGTTATTGCCGCTGACAAGACTGCACAGCCGATATGTCACAATCACCGTTGCCGAGTAGACCGCAAGGCGCAAGACGGCAAGCCCAATTACACCGCCCAAGTCATAGACATACCAAAAGATAACTGTCGAAAGCCATTGAGGAACTATGAACGCCATGTCCGCGTGAATCGTGAACGGCTCGACCGACGGGAAGCCATTCTGAACAATGTAGCGCCCTGTATTAAGCAAAAACCACACATCATTATCAAGGTTAAGACCGATAAGAAGCGCGGGCACAAAAAGCAGCGCTAAAAAAATAAATTTGTATGTGCCGTTAATTTCGTTTTTACCCGAAAAGCTTTTTTCCATAATTATCCCCTTCTTTCTGTCTTACTTATTTATAATACCACATCCTATACCAAAAATAAAGAGAAAATGCCAAGCAGTATTATTTTTGAATAAACATGGAAAAGGCCCGCGGATTTCTCCGCGGGCCTTGAAAATCATTGTGTTTAGCCTGTTACTGTGGAGCTCTGGTTAATTACGTTCATGTTTGCAGGCTGGTCAACTCTTGCCTGGACCAGTACTGCATCGTCCGCGTCAATCACGCCATCGCGGTTTGTATCAGCCGCAAGCTTCTCTTGAGTTGTCAGCGCCAGTTTGGGAAGAATACCGTTATTAATCATTTCGAACTGGATGGCTGTCTTGTCGGTACCGTCGATGCGGGCGTCGCCGTTAACATCGCCGAAGAGGATTCCGTAGTATCTGAACACTTCGTCGTTACCGCGTGTACCCTTGATGTAGCTGCCTGTGCCGCGGCCGTAGGTGGTCGGGTTGATGTAGACCTTGTTGCCCTTGCCCTCATCAATCAACAAGCCGACAACTGAAACCTTATCAAGGCTGTTAAGGCCCTGGCCTTCAGTGAGGTTGTAGACGAAACCACTCTTAATTGCACCCGGGTTTGTCGCGTTCTTGAAGACATAGTATCCGCTGGTAATAGCGTTGATATCTGCCTCTACATTATAACTAAGGGAGTCAATTGCCGAAAGAAGGTTCATTGCATTAACATCAACTAAATCCTGGCTCTCGCAGTCGATTGTACCATTTACCGCGGTTGTCAAGACTTCAGCTGCACCTGTAAGGATGCTCGTAAGGTTTGCAAGGCTGTCGTCTGTGAAACCTTCCGCCGCGTTGTATCCCGGATCCTGAGTTGATGCAACAATTGCCTGAGCGTTTGTCACATACTCCTGAAGGAGTGTGAAGTCGGCAAGACCGGTGAAGGGAACCAGATTGTAATAGGCGGTAATCAGCGACGCGCGAGCCTCGGTCACAAGTGACTGCGGAATACCGGTCTGGGTCCTTGCCGCCTGAGTAAGGTCAGTCGCGAAGTCATATGCCTGCTGGAACGCCGCATAAGAGGAAGCTGTATAAACCTTGTTGTAGGTAGGAGTTCCGTTAACCGAAACAGGCTTTGCAACGTTTCTGCCGAACTTGTCAATGCCACCGGCTGCGTTTCTTTCGCCACTGTAGTATTGAGGCTCAAACTTATTGAGCGCCCACTTAAGCTGTGTGCAGTCAGCCGTGGTGTTTCTCACGGATGATTCAGCAAGCTCGCGTCTGTAGTTCATCTCATCATAGATTTCAAACAGACCCTGTTTCTGCTCGTCAAGAGCTTTGTAGTATTTAACAACGCCTGTAAACATAGCTTTTGAGAGGTCATAGTCGGTTACAGAGTCATCGGTAGGCTTTGTTGTGGGCGGTGCTGAGGTCACGGAAGCGCCTGTGGTGGTGCTACCGGTTATAAGCGCGAAGGCCGGTCTTGTGATGCAAGGCTCTTCGCCCGTTGTGTCATACGCGTAGCCTATACCGTTTAAGAAGGTTGTGAGAGTTGCAATCTGAGCCGCAGTAAGCGTTGAGAAATCAGCTCCTGTAAATGCCGAGGGTGCAAGCCCAAGGGCGAGCCTTGTGACCGCGTTTGCATCGCCTGTGTTAAGAACCACTCTTGTTTCGGTCTTGGCGGCATTCGCAAGGGCAAGAGAAATTGTCTCGTAATTGGCTGCGGTTAACGAGTTAACATCAAATGTCTTATTCGTTACGCCGTCCTTATAGGTAATTACAGAGGACGTTGCATTGTAATACGGATAAGGAGAACTGGGAATGCCGGGAGCGGAATCGTTAGTATCAACCAAGCCGTCGCCGTTTGAATCATATTTGCCTGCCGCGTAGAGTCTGCGGTTGATGAAATATCGGCTCCAGTCTCCATAGTTACTCGAAAGAGTGTCCTTATAGAAAGTCTCGTAGGAGGCGACATATTCGCCGCCCTTCTTAGTAAGTGAGTTAGAGTTGTTGTAGCGGTGAAGAGCCGAGGCGTAATCCTCCGCGCCAAAGAACAGATAGCCGCCGGTATAGCTTCCGCGCTTGGTTGTAGCAGTCGCGGGAGTATAGGTTGCGTTTACAAAGCCGGAGTAAACATTCCTGCCTTCAACCAGGTCTGTTCTGGCGTTGGTGATGCCATAATCGCCCGCGCTCGATAAGGTTGCCGTTGAGCACTCATCGACATAGTTTCTCGTGGTGTATTCGATTACGTCTTCTTCATCTCCTACTCCCTCTTCAATCACCTCTGCATCATCGTTGAAGTGGTTCATTTCATCAACATAAATCTCAAGGTCATCAATTTTAATGGTCGGGGTAGTGCCGATAGTGCTGATACGGAAGGGTCTCGAATAATCGCTGTTAAGCAGAAGCGGTAACACAGTACCGAGAAGAACCTTGGCGATTGTATCAGATGAGCCTGTGATTCCTGCCGAAGTATCAAAGTATTGTAACAAGTACTTAACCAATGACGGCAGGGGGTCACTCGTGGCTGAGCCGAGCAGTAAAGAGTCAAGCGAGGTCACTGTGGTATTCGTCGCGTAGACAGCTGATATCGTGTTTCTGGTGTATGGCGGCAGCAATGCGTTGCCTTTCATAACAAGAGCAAGAATTCTGTCAACAAGGCGAAGTAGAACTGTAAGCACAGGCTGGTTAAGCTCCGCGCCGGGGGCTGTGTTAACCTGGAAAATACCGAGCAGCTTTCTCAAATCAAGATTACGAAGCGAACCAAACAGCCACTCATAAACGAGCGTGTAGGTTGTGCCCTTTGATGTGGGAGCGCTCGCATATTTGGTGGGAAGCCATGAGGCGGGGATAAGCTTAAAGACAGTGTTATCAATAAGCTGATAGATGGAGGTAGTTCCTCTCGCAAAGCTCTGGAACTCTGCCGAGAAAACGCCGCCGCTGTAGGATGTGGTGCTGCCGGAGCCGGTTCTCTGACCGGTTAATATGGGCAGGTAGCGCTCTGCGCCCCAAACAAGCAGCTCCTTAATAAATGTTTCTGCATTGGTATCAGCCGTGAACGAAGCCTCAAGAACGCCTCTGAGGTAATATGCGCCAATGCACGAAGCAATCTTCAGCGCCGCTGTGGGATAGTAGTACTCATAGTCAGTTCCGTTAAAGGTTACAGTTTCATGTGTAACAAACGCAAGAGGAGTAACGACTTGACCTGCTGAATTCCAATAAACCGTTGAGCTTCCGCTGCCGCTTGCAAGGCAGCATGAGGGATAGTTTGCGTCAAGCTGCTCAAGGAAGTTCATACCGGGAAGAACCTTAGAAGTCAGAGCGGCAAGACCATATGCCGCAACCTCTGCGATTGACTTAGCCTCTTCGGGGAAGAAGCAGCCGGGAATGAGTGAATTCATAAGAACCGACACAGCATACGCGAAGAGCTCGTTAACGCCGACAACGCGATTCTCTCTGATAAGATCAACGTCAAATATCGTTGTATCAACAGCAGTATCAGTTCCAAGATATTTATAGGTTTCACCATCAAGGTAAAGAACATAGTTGCCATCGTTGCCGCTTTGATAGGTAACCATTGCGCCCGCAGGACCTGCAACTTCATTCTCAGTTTCAAAGGTGATGTAGCTGATGCCTACGGTTTCAATTCCTGTGCCGCGGCGAACGAGCGCATTGCTGCTGTTATAATACCAGTTCTCGTTAAGCTCTGCAGCAGCGTAGCCGCCGTTAACCTGCTCAAGACCGAAGTCATCGAACATATTAACAAGAAGTCTGATAAGGTCGCCAAGAAGCGACATAAACGCATTAGTTATATGAAGACCTGTATTGTCAAACAGGATGAAGGTATCCATACCACCATCAAGAATGAACCAATTAAGAACCGCGGTAATCTTTGCAAGCGGTGTGGCGTTGTCTTCAGGTGTATAGGAAGGAGGATCTGCGCCGTTAGAGGTCGCAAGGGTTTCAACAAGACCCAGAACCATGACGAAGATGGGATCTGTCATCTTAGCCGGGTCGCCGCCCGGGAACTCATCGGTGAGCTCAATATCGAAAACCCCGACCAAAAGATCGGTAAGCATCGGAACAATCAGGCTGCCAAGAGCCGCATTGATAACATTATTGATCAGCTGATAGAAGCTGATGTTCTTAATGCTGGCCGCCTGATAATATGTGCCCGAGCCAACGCCTGTGCCCATCGCGTTCGCGGTAACGGTGCCGTAGGTCTGAAGCGAAGGAAGCAGCGGCTCAAAGTTGGCACCGAGAAGACTCTCGGAGCCTGTCGCCGGCGTATCGCCGGTACCCTCTATAAGAGCCCAGTTAAGAACCTGCTGAACTGCGTTATC
>CAYUXK010000020.1:9876-32714 GCA_964448835.1 uncultured Clostridium sp.
CTTATTCCAAGGTCAGCCCAAGAATAATTGATATTTGCATCTGCGAGAAGACCGTCGAGCAGGTCAAGCAGCCAGCTCGAGGCCTGATACTTAGTGAACAGGTACTTCTCTACGCTGCTGTCTTGCGGGACTGTATACGGGGTAAAAACGCCGTATGTAGACACGCAAGCTGCAGACATAATCATGACCATGGTAAGCAGCATAGCAAGTAGTCTTTTTGCTTTTTTCATGTTTGAATACACCTCCAAATTATTACATGCTTGTTTTTGTTTGATTAAAACAAGCGGTCGCCTCCGCCGGCAGCACCGACCTTGGCACATAAACGCTTTCGCTTTGCAGTAATGATTAATATATATATTGCTGACCGCATAGCTATTGCGTTTCTTTACATTTATAAGTTATTAAATAGTTGTTGCGCCCACCGTGCAGAAATATTAACAAATTGTAAACAATTTTTAAATAATCTGTGTACATCATGATTTCTAAGTCATTATGACCAATTAACGCCATTCTTGTTGTACAACCTGCACTAATATTTGAAATTAGAAATAATTATCCCGTGTTCTCAAAGTGAATATATTATATATGCTTTTCTTTTTAATATGCTATTATTTTCCATATATTATGGACATTATTATATACCGGCACTCCCGCCTCTTCAAGTCGAGCGCGATGCTCATGCCCGCATGAAAGCAAAACGCAATCTGCCCCGATTGCCAGGGCGAGCTCCTTATCGTGCGCGAGGTCGCCGATGACAAGCGCGCGCGTATTTGCGCTTGAATTCGCCAAAAACCAGTCCTGCGCCTTTTCAATTTTGCTGCCTGCGAAAAAGTCATCGGAGCCTATTACAGCGTCAAAATAGCCGTCAATGCCATAGCGTTTGACCGACTCAAGGAGCTGATTCTTTTCGCACGATGACACAATAATCTGCCGCGCGCCCGAATCGGCTATTTTTTGCAGAATTTCGGGCACTCCCGATGTGAGCGAGCACTCTTTGAGATGTAATAAGTATCCTTCATTATATTCCGCGATAAGGGACGGATAATCTTCGTTTTGAAGGTTAAAAACCTGCTCGTAGAATCGAATTATCGGCACTCCGATACATTCCCTGTAGCGCTCGATGTCAATTTCGTCGCTGCCCCTTCGGCGAAGCATATCGTTGACGCTCGCGAGCGCGGCATCAACATCGCACAGTAGCGTTCCGTTCCAGTCCCAGACGATATCAGTATATCTGATTGAGTTTTTCCACTGAAAGCGTTTCAAATCCACCCTGCCGTTTTCATCAAATTCCACGCCCTCCTCGGTGAGCAGAGTGCGCTGCATATTTTCGCCACCGAAAGCAAACGCTCTCGAAACCTCGCCAAAACGCGTTACGACTCTGTGGCAGGGAATCACACCGGGCTCGGGATTCACATGAAGGGCGTAGCCCACAACCCTTGCCCAGCGGGGGCTTCCGGCGTAAGAAGCAACCTGACCGTAGGTGGCAACGCAGCCGCGGGGAATACGCTTAACTACATCGTAAATTTTGGAGAAAGCGTTCATTTCAATATTATCCGTTACTTACCATTCCTTCGTTATCAATATAAATCTCACTCGGTGATATGGACTGAACATAATCAAAAATTCTGCGCCTTTCTTCATCGGCGGTAAGCAGCCTTATCTCGCTGTTTGCCTGCAAACAGGGGTAATATTTAAGCATTATGCTTTTATCAGGTGAAAACGCGAGAGACACCATGCATGAGTCAAGCCTTTTGGTGTTGAACAAAAAATTGCCGAGGCTGTAAACTATCGGCGCGCCGTTATAAAATTCAATGCCCTGCAAAACATGAGGATGCGAGCCGAGAACCGCCGAAGCGCCCGCGTCTATAAGCTGATGGGCGAGTTTAACCTGCGCCGGTTCAAGCTTATCGGTACCCTCCGTACCCCAGTGGACATAAACGATAACAATATCACTTATCGCCTTCGCCTTGCTGACTGCCACGATAAAATCGTCAGGCGTATGCGTGCGCATTATTCCGCTCTGAGTTTCGGTAGCCTGCGGTGTAAAGATTTTATAATACTCTGTGCGCGCCGCCGCCATGACCGCGACCTTGCGCCCGTTTATATAGTAATATTTCGGTGCCGATGCCTCGTCTATGTTTCTGCCCGCGCCGACATATCTGACACCCGCGTTTTTCAGAATATCAAGCGTATCAAAAAAAGCTTCTTCGCCGTAATCAAAGGCATGGTTATTGGCGAGAGAAACAATGTCAATGCCCATTTTATTAAGCAAATTCACGCTTTCGGGCTTTGCTCTGAAGGTATATTCCTTACCCACAAGCGGCGCGCCCCGCCCCGAATAGCAGAACTCGTTATTTGCCATCATAACATCCGCACAGCGCATATATTCGAGCAATTCGGGCGAAATGCAGTCCAGTGCACCGTTTGGCATCGTGTTCGCGTGCGGCATAATATAAGAACCCTCATGAAAATTTATATCACCCGCGAAGGCAAATTCAAAACTGCTGTTGCCGTTATTGCCGAGGTCAACAGCCTGCTTAACGCCCTCGTATTTATCAAGCAGCACATTGAGCGACTCGCCCGTAACCGAATACCACAACTCGCTGCTGTATCCATTGCCTTGCGCTTCATCTATCAGCGCGCTGACAGCTTCGCCGCCAAGACTTTCAAGAAACTCGGCGGTTATCGCTCTGCTTTCATACGGCGCTATCGCCCCTGCCGCTTCCTCAAAATCAAACGGCGGCGGTAACGCGGGGATTTTTAGCATATCAACCTGAACCGCGCAGGATGCCAGCGAAAACACCAATATAATCGGAATAATTATCTTTATTAATCCTTTTATATCCATTATATTATACCCAGCCTTTCGCGCAGACTCAATATTTCAATCAGCTCCTCGCTGATGTCTGTCAAAAATCGCCGCTGGATTTCATCGCGCATAAGGTATTTGCCCGCAAGACGAACAGAACGCACAAATCTCGGATCAAGGCGAATCTCGCCGCTGCTGAGCGGGCACGCAGAGAAACGAGGGTCACGAATTATCTTGAGATTCGTTTCGCCGTTTTCTTCATATATAAGCGGAAAAAGCGGAAATATTCTGCACGCAAGCGGTCTTTGCCTGCGTAGGCACTTACCGTTACAAACAAGGAGCCTTCCGAAGCCCTCGCGCTCAATTATATCAAAGCCTTCAGCGTTTACAAAAAGCTCCTCTTCAAGCGGAAAAAGCAGCATACCCTCGCCTTTATCACCATGGCAGCAGGCGCGCTGACAAAGTCTGCCGCAGTCGCCCCGAAGCGGCGTGCAGCTTGAAAGGCAGGCATACGCGTTACGAAGAGCAGGGTTATTAATCGCTGCAACAAAGCTGTCAATATCATTCAAGCAACAGAACCTCCCTCACAAAGCACTCAAACGAAAAGTCATAAAGCACCTCAGGCAGGCGCAAATAAGTGTGCAAAAGCTCTACTGCTTTTTGGCGTTCATCCGCCCCGTTCAGTATTGCGGCGCAGTTCTCCAGAATTTCAAGCGCAAGAAACTGCTTATCAATCCACGGCTTTAATTCCTCAAGCAAAGCTCCACCGCTGCGCAAAAAATCACAGCAGTCGCGAATTTTGACGATGTAATCAAAAAACGCACGCTTTGCCTCTTCAAAATTCCCGGCAAAAATCGCCATCTGCGCTTGTGAAGCAGCGCTGTTAAATAAAGATGAATTCTCAACCTTTAGGCAGGATATCATCAGATTATCGGCAAAGTATTCAAACCGACCGGCATTATCTCCCAGAACAATTTTCAGCGCCTTTTTCCACGATTCACGCCCGTCATATGCAATCGGATTCCACAGATAATCATTAACAGTCAGTAAAGGTATAATACTTGACATGCAGTATTCCATCGTGTTCGAAATAAGCCCTTCGCAATAGCGGTAGAGCTCAGCGTCGCGCCCGTCAAGATAGCCGAGATGCATCTCATTATGCATCTCCGCATCGTTCACGGGGTAGTTATCCCAATAAAGAGGGCGGTGGTTTGTTGCCGCGCCAAAGCGTATCGCTTCGGGTATCGTCAGCTCCTGCGAGCATATATTATGACCGGTCCAAAATAAATCAACTGAGGGCTCAATCCCCTTGCCCAGCTTACTTATATAGTATTCATCACCACTGCCGTGGTAAAGCAGCGGGCACAGGGCAAGGCGGTTGTTTTTATCAAGCTTGATAAGGTCATCGTAGAGTCTGTTTGCAAGATAAATATGCGCGTTCACCGTTTCATAATCAAATCGCGCGCGGTCCTCCTCATAGTACAGCCGCTCGGGTATATCATCAAGTAAAAGTCCGAATCCGCGAACGCCAATATTGTAAAGCTGTTTTACTTTACATAGTAGTGATTGATAATCCTCTTCGCTCGAGTACCTTATTGAAAGCCCCGGCGCGATGCAGTAGTTAAAATCCACAAAATTTTCGCTGCAAACGCGGTTAAGTTGCTCCAAATTCTTTAACTCTGCCTGCGGATACATTTCACGCCACCTGTCACGGTGGTAGGGGTCGTCCTTCGGCGCGTAGTAATAGGTGTTCATACCGTATGAGGCGAGCAGCTCGAGTGTTTTTACCCGCTGCTCTGCGCTCCAAGGTTTCCCGTAGAAGCCCTCAATATATCCCCTTTTGGCGAACAGCGGATAATCCTCAATTTCTCCGATGAAAAAGCTGTTTGCCTTTAAGCCGCGAATAATGCGGTTGACTGCGTAAAAAAGTCCCAGCCTGTGCGCGAACTCAACGCTTATATGAAACTTTCCATCGATTTTTTCGGATTTTATATTGAATTTTTCACGAGATACCCTGCGCGATTCCTCGATATATGTAAGCGCGCGAGTATCACACATTTTTAAGGATATAAAAGCTTCGGCGTTTTCGGATACCTCAAAGCCGTTTTTAATAAGCATCCCTTCGGCAAAGGCGGCGTCATCGCCTTGAATTCTAACACTTTTACACGATTGATGCGCATCTTCAATACCGCTCAAATGTATAGGTTTGGGATAAATCATAACGATTTAATCTCCTTTATATACTTTTTAATGTACCGTTCGTTTATTTCGTCACCGCCGTCCACATTGCTGCTCGCGAAAACCTCAGGCTCAAAGCCGTCGTTAACAATATTCTGAACCGCCTGAGCGGATATGGCGTTGAGGATTGCCGCGCCCGCAACGGTTGAAGTGGGCGAGGTTCTGCGCTCAAACCCGTCAATATCAATGCACGCGTCGCCCGTACAGCCGCAGTTGTCTATTACTACATCACCGAACTCCCAGAGCTTTTTGCCGCTCGGGTGGCGTGACGCGCCCTGCATTGTGTGCTCCATATTTGTGATGACTATTGTGTGAACTCCGTTTTCGCGCGAAATCGCCGCGAGGTCAATTGCCGCTCCGTTCCTGCCCGAATTTGAAAAGGCGAATAAAACATCGCCGCGTTTTAATTGGTGATGCTCAAAAAGAATTTTGCCATATTGCGAAACGCGTTCAAGCTCGGTGCTTTTTGAAGCGCTTTCGTGCAGCATGAGCGAGGATTCTAAAATGGGGTTTATGTTAACAATTCCGCCCGCCCTGTAGAAAATCTCCTCGGCAAGCATATGCGAATGCCCCGTACCAAAGGCGTGAACGCGCCCGCCGCTCTCGATAGTGTCGGCAACAAGCCTCGCCGCCTTTTCGATAGCGTCAAGCTGAGTTTCAATAAGCCTTTCGTTAATGCGGGCAATGTTGTTAAGATAGTCAAGCGCCTTTGACATAAGTAAAAACCTCCTTAAGAATGCTATACAGTAATATTCTAATATACAATGGTAACAATATCAAGTTTTTTTACAAATATCTTTATTTTCCCTGCGGTTTATAGTATAATGAACACATTAAATCGGAGGTATGACTTCTTATGAATCGACAAAGCGGTGTGCTCATGCACATTTCGTCGCTTTTCGGCGATTATTCCATCGGCTCCTTCGGCAAAAACGCCATTGAGTTTATTGATTTTATAGGTGAACTCGGCTTTTCGGCATGGCAGGTGCTGCCGTTTACGGTAACCGATGAATACAACTCGCCTTATAAATCCTTCTCCGCCTTCGGTGGGAACCCTTATTTTATTGACCTTGACGAGCTTTATGACCAGGGGCTTATTTCGGCGTCGACGCTCGAAATTAGCCGCCAAGGCACCCCCTATGTCTGCGAATTCGAGAGCCTCGCCAACAAAAGATTTTCCGTTTTGCGCGAAGCGGCGGAGAATTTAAAGGATAACGGCAAAATTGATTTATTTATGGCGGCGAATCCGCGCATAGCAAGCTTTTGCCGCTTCATGACATTGCGGGAGCAAAACGGCTGTCTTCCGTGGCAGGAATGGAAGCAATCTGATATTACGGACGAATCATTGCTTCGCACATGGCAGTTTTCACAGTATGAATTTTACCGCCAATGGGGCAAAATCAAAGCCTATGCCAACAAAAAAGGCATAAGCATTATTGGCGATATTCCGTTTTATGTGGCGCAGGACAGCTGCGATGTTTGGGAAAACAAAAATCTTTTTTTACTTGATGAATCAAATAATCCTGCCATGGTAGCGGGCGTGCCGCCCGATTATTTCGCGGCTGAAGGTCAGCTTTGGGGAAACCCGCTTTATAACTGGCAGACCCTTGCCGACGACAGCTACGGATGGTGGAAACAAAGGATTGACCACGCTCTGATGATGTTTGACGGCGTCAGAATTGACCACTTTCGCGCTATCGAGGCGTATTGGGCTGTTGATGCCAAAGAGAAAACTGCAAAAAACGGCAAATGGCTCAAGGGCCCGGGCTTGCCCTTTATCAAGGCAATCACCTCGGGGCACGAGCAGCAGCTGATTATTGCGGAGGATTTGGGCGATATAACCGATGAGGTGCGCGAGCTTGTCGAGCAAAGCGGATTCCCCGGTATGCGCGTGTTCCAGTTTGGCTTTATTGACGGTAGCGATTCGCTGCATATGCCGCATAATTATACAAGAAACAGCATCGCCTATTCGGGTACTCACGATAACAACACACTGTTTGGCTACCTTTGGGAATGCTCTGACGCCGAGCGCAAAAGAGTTCTGGACTACTGCGGTTTTAACGGCGGCGATTGGGGCAAGGCCTGCCCTTACTTGCTTCGCGCGGTTTTTGCTTCGCCCAGTGCGCTTGCCATTTTTCCGATTCAGGATTTGCTCATGTACGGGTCCGATACCCGAATGAACACCCCGGGCGTTGCGGGAGGCAATTGGGGCTACCGCATAACAAAGCAGCAGCTGGGCTCAATTGACCGCGGATTAATCAGATCGCTCAACACAATTTACAAAAGGTAGGACATTTAATGGGTATCACCGAGCTTTTCATTCTTGCTGTGGGGCTTTCGATGGACGCTTTCGCTGTCGCAATCTGCAAGGGCCTCGCAATGATAAAAATCAAGCTTTCCTCTGCGCTGATTGTCGGCCTGTATTTTGGAATATTTCAGGCGGGTATGCCTGTTATCGGTTACTATCTGGCATCGACCTTCAGCGATAAAATCACAAGCGTCGATCACTGGATTGCCTTCGCGCTTCTCGTAATTATCGGCGCGAATATGATACGAGAGGCGGTCAAAAGGGACGACGATGAAGCGCCCGACGCGTCACTGAAATTTATGAAAATGCTTGTTCTTTCAATCGCTACAAGCATCGACGCGCTCGCCATAGGTGTATCTTTCGCGATGGTTCGCCCCGCTTGCGGTATCGGACTTGCCGCTGTGATGATTGGCGTTACAACGCTCGTAATATCTATGCTTGGTGTTAAAATCGGCCATATATTCGGCACTAAATACAAATCCAAAGCAGAGCTCAGCGGAGGCGTCATTCTTATTATTCTTGGTTTGAAAATTCTTCTTGAGCATCTCGATCTTATCAATTTCTAACCTTTTTCTGGAGGTATTGCTATGTCACCGCTTGTTTATATTCTTTCCGTAGTTACGGTGGTTTTTGCCGCGCTTACGGTAATCTTTCGCCGAAAGGGTAAGTCATTCTACGGGATGGTTTGCAAGTTCATGGCATCCTTCGGTTTTATGTCTGTTGCTTTTGTCGGCTACTGTCTGAACCCAAATGATGCGATTTATTTTTGCCTTGTTGTGTTCGGTCTGTTATTCGGGCTTGGCGGCGATGTTTTGCTCGGTATCAAAGAAATCGCGCCGAAGTTTCGCCCTCAGCTGATACCGCTCGGCACAGTTTACTTTTTAATTTGCCATATATTCTTTCTCGCGGCATGCCTAAAAATCAGCGGCTTTCAGCTTGTTCCGCTGCTGTTAGCTGTTGCTATGGGTATTGGCGCGGCGGTGATAATGAAGATTCTGAAATTTAAGGTTGATAATAAACTTTGGTTTCTGATGTCGTTTTACTTTTTCACTCTCAGCTACAAAATGTTTACATTCGGTTATCTTCTTTACAGCACAAAGAAGGTGGCATTTCTTGTCGCTTTTATCGGAGCAGTGTTTTTTGTAATCAGCGACACCTGCCTGTCGTTTCTCTATTTTACCCCTACGAAGTCTAAGAATGTGCTGGTAACGGTTGAGCTTGCAACCTATTACCCCGCGCAGATACTCCTCGCAATGTCCGTTGCGCTGATTTCGGGGCCGTCAATTGCGTTTTAACCGCGGTTTTTGTTTTTAATTCCCTCAATCGCGCCCTTTTCAAGGCGTGATACCTGCGCCTGTGAAATCCCGATTTCGCGCGCGACCTCCATTTGAGTCTTGCCCTGCAGGAAGCGCATATAGAGTATATTTTTCTCGCGAGGGTTAAGCTCGCTGATGGATTGGCGCAGAATTATTTCATCCAGCCAATTGCGCTCATCGTTTTTATCGCCGATTTGATCCATAACATAAATCGTATCGCCGCCGTCTGAATAAACCGGCTCGTTCAGCGAAACCGGCTCCACTATTGCCTCGAGCGCCAAAACCACCTCCGCGCGCGGCAGGTCAAGCTCCTTTGCGATTTCATCCACGGTCGGGTCACGCGAGAGCTCATTTTGCAGCTTTTCGCGCGCCTGCATAGCATGATAAGCGGTATCGCGAACGGAGCGGCTCACGCGAACGGAGTTGTTATCCCTGAGGTAGCGGCGTATCTCGCCGACTATCATGGGCACAGCATAGGTGGAAAACCTGACCATCAGCGATGTGTCAAAGTTGTCAATCGCTTTAATGAGGCCTATACACCCAACCTGAAACAAATCATCCGCGTTTTCTCCCCTGTTGGCAAAGCGCTGAATGACGCTTAGAATAAGACGCAGATTCCCGTTAATCAATTCATCGCGCGCCTTCATATCCCCTTCCCTAACGCGCCGCAGAAGCTCCATTTTTTCGCTTTCTTTGAGTACCTTCAGCTTTGCCGTGTTCACGCCGCATATTTCAACTTTGTTAAACTGCAAATTATCACCCCAAATTCTTATTAGCAATAACAGTATTGCCTGATTTATTCGGGGTTATCCTTTAATGGAGGTTTTATTATGAGTTATGATTTTAACGGTTTATCTCTGTACGCCGAAACCGAAGCAGAGAGGCGCGCCGCCTGGCTTTTTGCGGATGAAATTGAGAAACGCACCGGTGTTCGCCCTTATTTTGCCGAAAGTAAGCCTCATGCAAGCTTTATTTTTTTTGCTGACGGCAGAAATAATAACGACAGCTACAGCATCATTATTGAGGGCGGCAGGCTCACCGCCTCGGCGAAGGGAATTCGCGGGCTGATTTTTGCCTTCGGTATGTTTTTGCGCAAGGCTGAGTTTACAGACGATAAAATCACGCTGGCACGAGATATTTCAGGCTTCTATTGCCCGGATAAACGCATACGCGGTCATCAGCTGGGCTACCGCGGCACGCCCAACACCTATGACGCCTGGAGCTATGAGGATTATCGCCGCTACTATCTTGACCTGATGTTTTTCGGCTGCAATATAGTTGAGCATATCCCGTATGAAAATAAGGTATCAAAGCGCAACGAGCTGATGAAATACGACGAGGAGGAGTTCCTCGTTAAAGCCTCTGAGATGGCGGATGAGCTTGACCTGGATGTTTCGCTCTGGTATCCGAATAACGATGATGAAAGCATTGAGGATGCCGTGGAGCGCCGCAAAAAGGTGTTTGAATCAATGCCGCGGCTTAATGTTGTTTTCCCCCCGGGGGGCGACCCCGGCGAGCTGTATCCTGACGAGTTCTTCACCCGCTGCCGCGAAATATCAAAGGCATTAAAGCAGGTTCACCCCACCGCCCAGATGTGGCCCTCGGCGCAGAAACCCCATTCAATTCCCACCTGGGGTGAGGATTTTATTGAAGAAATAGAAAAACTGCCCGATGAAATTGACGGCGTTATTACAGGCCCTAACCATGCGTTTGACCTTGATGAGCTGCGCCGCAGGCTGCCTTCAAAATACCCCATTCGCCTCTACCCCGACATAACACATAACGTGAGATGCGAATATCCTGTACATTTTAACCGGGACGATTGGCATTTCGCTTTAGCGACAGGTCTTTCGCGTGAGTGTACCAACCCCAGGCCCACCGAATACCGCCTTATTCACCGCCTTACACGCCGCTATATTGAGGGCAGCGTCAGTTATTCTGAGGGAATAACCGATGACGTGAATAAGATGGTGTGGAGCGATATGGACTTCTTCCCCGATGTGTCCTTGTGCGAAACGCTTTGTGATTATTCCCGTCTGTTTTTCCCGGGAGCTCCTGCCGAAAAAATTGCGGATGCGATTCTTTCGCTTGAGCTTAACTGGCAGTGCGACCCCGCGGAGAATCCTAATATTGACCGCACACTCGAAACATGGAAAGCCCTTTCGGTAGATTTTGCTTTCCTTAACGGCAACTGGCGATTTGACCAGCTGCTTTTTAGGGCTGAATGTGACTGGTTGCTTCGTCACAGGCGAATTTTTGAGCTTGAGCTTATCGCAAATGCCGCCTACTCAATCCAAACGGGCGAATTGGAACGGGCAAAGGATATTTTGTCAACCGACTTTGATAAATGCTATCATGAATTCAGACAGGATATTGAGCGGCTTGCAAAGAATCTGTTTGACGAAATAGGGCTTCAATCCGATGTTGAACGCTATAAGGCAAATGGTTGGGAGCGCGGCGCCGTGCTTGACACAATTGACCTGCCCGTAACCGACCGTGCGTGGCTACTCGGACGGCTGAAATACGCCGAGGCCCTGCCGGCCGACGAGCGAGCCGAGTTTATGCAGAGGGTTCTTGCAAGAAACAAGGTTGAAAGCGACGAATATTATTTTTCAGTCGCGCAAAATGGTCTTGATGAATGCGGCTGCAGACAGAAGGATGAAATCTATATAGATTTTCAGGGCGACAGACCGAATGTCAACAACGGCTCGATGCCCACGGGGATGTTTAAGGTTTTTGACAGTCTTTCTTTCCGCTGTTTAATCGGCGGCTTTGCCGAAGGCACGGATTACCTGCTTCGTATATCTTTCCGCAACAAAACCATTCCGCTGCTCAAGCACCATAAAATCACTGCCAACGGTGTAACCGTATACGAGGGCGCGCAGTTCGGCGGCGAGGCAGATGAAAAATTCGATAAAGAAATGCTTGCGCCAGGCTTTGTGACCGCCGGCTATACCCTGCCTGCAAGCGTTTTCAAAAACGGCTGTGTTGAGCTTGAATTCAGCGAGCCGAACATGGGTATTATGTTCTCGGAATTTTGGATTGTTAAAAAATAAGACACTTTACTTGACAGTAAATAAATATGGTCATATAATAAACGAAGGGACTTGCTTGCAAGTCCCTTTAACTCATATTCGGAGGCTCTTTATGCTAAACATAGTTTTGCTCGGGCTTGTCAGCTTTTTTTCGGATATAAGCTCTGAAATGGTATATCCTCTTATTCCGCTGTACCTGACGGGCGCCTTCGGTGCGACACCCGCGCTTGTCGGTATTATTGAGGGCATTGCCGAAAGCCTTGCAAGCCTGCTGAAGGTTTTCAGCGGCTATTTTACCGATAAACGAAACAACAAAAAAACGGTAGCTTTCTTCGGCTACTCAACAGGAATTGTGTATAAGGTAGCGCTGCTGCTCGCGTCCTCATGGGGCGGAATCCTTGCCGCGCGTGTAATTGACAGAATCGGCAAGGGCATAAGAACCGCACCGCGCGATGTGCTTGTGTGCGAAAGTGCGGATAAAAGCAGCATGGGCAAGGCGTTTGGAATCCATAAGGCGCTTGATATGGCAGGTTCGGCAATCGGAATCTTTGCGGCGTACCTGCTGCTTGCAAGGTCGAGCGGCGAATTCAATTATAAGCGTCTTTTTACCATTTCTATTCTCCCGGCGGCAATAGGGCTTGTAATGATGCTTTTTGTTAAGGAATCAAAATCTCCCCGCCCCGTTTGTGAAAAAGAACGCTTTTGGCGCAACATAAAGGGGCTTGACCGCAACCTCAAGCTTTACCTTGCCATTGCCTTTCTTTTCACGCTCGGCAATTCTTCAAATACATTTTTGCTGCTTCGCGCAAAAAGCATCGGCTTTAACGACACCAACGTTACCCTGCTATATCTTGTATATAACCTCACCGCGGCTCTTTTGAGCGTGCCCTTCGGTAGGCTCTCGGATAAGGTCGGGCGCAAGAAAATCCTGATGGCAGGCTACCTGACATTCTCGCTCGTTTACGGTTCATTTGCCTATGCCAAAAGCCCGGTAATTATGGTAGCGAGCTTTATCGCCTACGGCGTTTATACTGCCATGACGGCCGGCGTTGAGCGCGCGCTTATCGCAGAAATATCGCCCGTAGGGCTTAAGGGCACGATGCTCGGTCTTCACGCAACCCTTGTGGGCGTCGCGCTGCTTCCCGCGAGCGTAATAGCCGGATTTTTGTGGGACTCCCAAGGCGCCGCCGCCCCGTTTATTCTCGGTGCGGGTCTTTCACTCACAGCGTTTGTGTTGCTGTTTTTTCTTAAAGAAAGCCAAAAAAGCGAAAAGGCTGCCTGAAAGCTATCAACAGAGCACAGCCGAAAATACAGTAAAAAACAACAGGGCTGATTTATTGCCGAAACGTCAATAAATTCGCCCTGTTAAAGTTAATGTTAATATTGTATTAAATCTCCTCAACCGCTTCACGGGCAAGCTCGAATTGCTCCGAAAGCTGGCTAATAAGGGTGTCAATCTGGCGAAGATGATAGGTGTGCATCTTCATCTGCTGTGAAACCTTGGCGCGATCGGCGCTTGTTTCGGTTTCAATAGCGCTGAGCTTCTCGGCATATTCATATGCTTGCTTTTGGTTAATGGTGCGAAGCTCCGCAAGCTCAGCAGTAAGCTTTTCAGCCTGCTTAATATATGTATCTGCCATTATAGCTCCATCGCCGGCATCTCTCTTGAAGCTCTCATAATCTTGAATTGCTTTTTCGCATTCCACTGTTTTAGCGTCAAGCTGAGCCTGAAGGTCGGCAAGCTTTTCATTGAGCTCGGCAATTGTTGCCTGCGCCTGATTGATTTGCTCGCTATCGAAATTAACAGCCGCCTCTTCCTCTTCCTCTATATCTTCCTCTTTCTCTTCCTCTTTGAGCTGCTCGAGAGCGCTTTTCTCAGCCTGAAGCTCGGCAACGGTTAACTTTGCCTGCTCAAGTTCAATCTTAAGCGTTTCATTTTCGCCCTCAAGAGATGCAAGCTGCGCCTGAAGCTCGTCAACTTTGGCAACATACTGAGCAATTTCAGCTTCAAGACGTTCCACAGCTTCATTGTCAATAGCGGGGGATTCGCTGACTATCGCAGTAGGAACACCTTCACTCTGGGCCTGGAATAGAGGTACAGCGGTAAATCCGGATTCATCGGGCTGATTCTGAACTTCCTCAGCTTTGCCCTCTTTAAGCTCTTTAATCTTGTCTTCAAGCTCCGCGATATTTTGTTTAAGAGCCTTATTTTCTCTTCGAAGAAGCGTATTCTCACTTTTGCTGTCTTCAAGAGTTCTTTCATAAATCGAAGATGCGGACTTAAAAGCCTCCTCCTGATCCTCAATAAACTGCAAAACCTCTACCTCATCGAAGCCCTTAAAAACCTTCCTGAATGTGACCGAAGCCTTTCGCACTTCGGAAAAGCTGTCATCAGCCGCGGCGGATTGCTCGCGCAAATCCTCGGATACGGTTTCGATGGTGAATGTGTCTTTCTGCTTTCTCATAATTTCAACCCTTCATTGCAATTATTTCACGGGCTCAGCCGTGAGCGTATTACCAATATTTAAACCAAGGCCTTTTGCTGTGCCGGCGTTAAGCTCTAAAACACAGTGTGCCTCTTTAACCGCCTTACAAATCTTGCGTTGTGGAACGTTTTCATCAATAAAAACGATCTCACCGTTTTTTGCGATATATACAACGTCTATCGGGAAATTCATATTGAACATATGTATTTGGTTGCAGGGCACAATCATCAGCCCCCAGCCGTTCGGTATGCTTTTTTTGAACATGAGCCCGCGAAACCGTGTGAAGAATCCGTCAGCAAGCGCGCCATCGATGACCGTTTTGCAAGAATTGTTGTGTATTTTTATCTGTTTCATCGGCTCAATCTCCGCTGAAATTCGACATGACATTTATAATGGTCGGTCCGAGGATGATTATGAAAATGGTCGGGAAAATGAAAACAAGCATGGGTATAATCATTTTAATACTTGCCTTCATGCCCTTCTCTTTCGCTTGCTGGCTTCGATTAACGCGCAGCTGCTTTGACTGAACGCCCATGATGTTGTTAATGGGAATGCCAAGCTGCTCCGCCTGTGCAAGCGCCGAGGCAAAGGTTTTTAGCTCCTCGATGGAAGAGTTATCAGCCATATTTTGGATTGCATCACGCCTTGAACGGCCCATTTGAATTTCGCGGTAAACAATAAGCAGCTCATCAATGAACGGACCGCTCATTTTTTCACTTATTTTAACGAGCGCCGCGTCAAAGCTGAGGCCCGCTTCAATACAAACGCTCAGCAGGTCAAAAGTATCCGGCAGCTGCCTCTTAATACCGTTTTGGTGGCCGCTGACCTTCGAACGAAGGTAAAGCGTAGGGCCGCCGAAGCCCAACATAACGCAAAATAAAATAACGAGAAGCTTGTATGAATCCTCGATGGGGAGGGCTATAAAAAGGATGACTCCAAGCGCGGCCGAGATGATAAGAACCATTGTTTTAATGAATTGAAACTCTGACGCCTCCATATAAATGCCCGCAAGGCGCAGCTGCTGCTCGAGTGTTTTTGTTTGAGCGTTTTTGGCGTTTTTGCTGTTTTTCTTTGCATATTTTGACAGGAACACTTTGGCCTTCGAAATATTCGGCTTAATGAATCTTGCGTAAAGGCTTTGGTTAAGGTCATCCATAAAGGGGTTTTCGCTTTTTCCCTTGATAAGATCAATGCGCTTGTTTTTTTGGTCAATCTTGCGCCCCCATACGCTAAGTACAGCTGAAACAAATGCAAAGGTAAAAAGGAAATACGCAATAACAAGAAATTCCAAAAAAGACACCTCGCTTTAATATTCGATAGTAACCGTTTTATTGATTGCCCAGAAACCGACTGCCTCGAGTCCCACGGCAGCGCCAAGCATAATCCTGCCTGTTGAGGATGTGAACATCGGCATCATGTAGCTGTTTGAAATAACCATCAGTAAGCCGCACATAGCAACCGGCAATGCACCGATAACGGTGCCCGAGGTACGCCCCTGGGCAGTGATTGAACGGATTTCGTTTTTGATGCGAAGCCTGTCCTTAATCGTTTCCGCGATGGTTCCGAGAATATCTGAAAGGTTACCGCCTGTTTGCCTTTGGATATTAACGGCGGAAACGGTAATCATAAGGTCCGCGCTGCGCACGCGCCCAACCATGTTGTTAAGCGATTCTTCAAGCGAGGCTCCGTATCTGATCTCTTTTACCGTTCGTGAGAATTCAACCGCAATAGGGCCTGTCATCTCACGGGCGATGTTTTCCATTGCCTGCTGGAAGGTAAGACCTGAACGAAGGCAGTTGCAGATAATCATAAGCGCATCACTGAGCTGATTCTCAAAGGTACGGGTTCTTTTTTTCTTTTTTGACTTGATCATGATTATCGGTATGGCAGCAGCCATAACCACAAGCGCGATTGGCGGAAGCGGATTCTTCGAAAACAACGCCGCAATGCCGGCCGGAACGGTGATGGCAATAAGCCAAATCAAGATAAACTCCTCAGGCTGCATCGCGATATCGGCAGCCATAAGCTCGTTAAAAATAACATCGATGAATTTCTTGGTTGCCTTTGAGGATGTGCCGGCATTCATAAACATTTTTTGTTTACCGGTCTTTTTGCCTTTTACTCCCTCAAAAATAGACTCTTTTTTGCCGGTGATGCTGTCTTCGATACGTCTTTGAACAAGCCTTGAGTCTGCAGTGACGGTGCTGACAATCGAGGTTACCCAAAAGAAAATTGCTGTTGCAAGGGTAACGGTTAAAAGAAGGATACTAATTTGTAAACCATTCATTATTAATTGTTACTCCGTTCGAGACAATTTTTTCGATGCAGTGCGGGCGAACGCCCGTAGCGCGGAACTGACCGATAAACTTCCCGCTCACATCGACCTTACCTTCTGTTTCGTATTTGTACAGCTCCTGCATACTGATTATTTCGCCTTCCATGCCAACCACTTCGGTAATCGAAGTAACCTTTCTGCTACCGTCACGCAAACGACTCTGCTGAACAACGAGGTCGATTGCGGAGGATACCTGATCGCGGATAGCTTTAAGAGGCAAATCCATACCGGCCATCATAACCATCGTTTCAATACGCGACATTGAGTCCCTGGGTGAGTTGGCGTGGACGGTTGTAAGCGAACCATCATGGCCGGTGTTCATTGCCTGGAGCATGTCAAGAGTTTCCTGCGAACGAACCTCACCGACGATTATGCGGTCAGGTCTCATACGAAGGGCGTTGGTAACAAGGTTACGAATTGTAATCGCACCCTTGCCTTCAAGGTTTGCGGGGCGCGCTTCAAGCGTAATAACGTGCTGCTGCTTGAGCTGAACCTCGGCGGCATCCTCTATGGTAACTATTCTCTCGTCCTCGGGAATGTAGGAGGAAAGAACATTAAGCAGAGTAGTTTTGCCTGAGCCGGTACCGCCGGATACTATTATGTTAAGCTTGCCTTTAACGCACGCGTCAAGGAACTGCAGCATTTTCGGAGTTAATGAGCCAAACTGAACAAGATTCTCAGCAGTGATAGGCTTTTTACCGAACTTTCTTATTGTAAGCACCGGCCCCTTAAGCGAAATCGGCGGTATTACAGCGTTAACACGCGAGCCGTCAAGCAGACGGGCGTCGCAAAGCGGGCTGGCTTCATCAACGTGCCTGCCGACCTCCGAAACTATACGGTCAATAACATTCATAAGGTGCTGGTCATCTCTGAACTTAATTTTTGTCAGCACAAGCTTACCTTTATTTTCAATGTAAACCTGATTAGGTCCGTTAACCATGATTTCTGAATATACAGGGTTCTGAATCAGCTCCTCAATGGGTCCAAAGCCCATAATGTCGTTGAAAAGCTCAACAATAACCTGCGGCCTGTCAAGGCGTGCAATTCCGTACTCGTCATCATTAACGCGCTGGTCAATCATTGAAAGCATTTTTTCACGGTCGATGTTTGCGATATTTTGCTTATTCATTGAATCGATAATATCGCCGTGAATTCTGCGCTTGTTTTGAAGATATTTATCCATAGGAACATCTTGCGCAATCGTAGACTTCTCGCGTTCGCGCTCTTTTTGCTTATTTTTATCTTTATCTTCATTAGACAACAGGTCTACCGGCTCGCCCTCCGGCTTCGGAGCTTCCTTTGGTTGACCTTCAATTTTGCTTAGCAATCCCATTACGGTTCATCCTTTCTGTATTTGCCGAGATAATCATTCTTCTATGGTATAACCCAATAAAACTATTGACTGGTTTATTTTGACTTCTTGTTGGTTTTAACATTTTTTTCTTTGGGTTTGGCTTCATTATTTGCCTTTGACTTCCCGCCGAATGAAAGGCCGCCGAAAAGGCCCTTCTTCTTTTGAACATCATAAATAGGCTTAATATCCTCATTCTCAGCGGTTAACTTTTTGGCAAGCTCCATAATCTCGTGAGTAATCTGCGCGCGGGGCTCCGCGACTATAATCGGCTGGCCCTTGTTAACGCTCGATATTGCGCTTTTGGTATCGGATATAACGGTGGCATAAATGGGCATATCAAACATTTTTGCAAAGTCTTTTTCTTTAATAAGACCTTTCGTGTTTTTATTGATAACAATTCTGATTTTTTCTTTTTGGTGCAGCTGGTCAAGAACGCTTATTGTTGACTTCGCGTTTCGCAGTGACATAATCTCCATGTTGTAAATAAGTAATATTTCATCGCAGTTCTCAGCCGCAATGATCGAGCAATCCGTAAACGCAGGCGGAAAATCGATAATTATGTATTCAAAATAAGGTCTGAGCGTATCTACCAGCTTTTCAATATGTTCGGGGTGAATATATTCAGCAAACTCCGGGCTTTTGGGCGCGCTGATAACGTTAAGACCGGTGCTGTGAACCGCGGCAAAGGAGTTTACGTTTTCGATACTGATACCGAACCTGTCTTGCACAAGGTCAACTATTGTATCCTTGCTGGCAATATCAAGTACAAGCGTAACATCGCCGAACTGAAGATCAAGGTCAACCAGAATGCACTTTCTTCCGCTTCTCGCTATTGCCGCAGCAACATTGACCGCAAGCGTTGTTTTTCCTGTTCCGCCCTTTCCTCCGAAAAATCCGATTACCTTTGAACGAACCTTGCGCGACGCGTTTGAGTCCAAAGTACGCTGCACTTCAAGGGTATATACCTCGTGGATTGTGTTGCGAAGGTCCTCGGGCGGCAAATCAATGGGCACAACCTTTTTAATACCCACAACCGCCGCGGAGTTAACAAGCTCAACATCAATGGCATCGTTGGCAAGTATAACCACGCAGTTATGAATATTGCTGAGAAGATCCTGTACAAAATCAAACACCGATTTAGGGACGGGACCTTTAACGGCGCAAAGCACCGCGTCAGGGAACAACCCTTGAATTTTAAGCTTGCCTGCCTCGCTGCACTCTGAATAACCGCATATTGCGATCTCATCGCTGGTCAGCAGGTTTTTTAAATGAACCCTTAAATCTATATCTTCGGAAAGAACGACAACATTCAGCTTTTCCATTAAACGGTTTCAACTCCTAAACAAATTTGCGTTAAACGGTACGGCAGATATTCACTGCCGCCTGCGTTTATTCTTCAGCTGCAGTAGTAGAAGCGCCCTCGGATGTCGGAACCCTGATAGGAACTGTCTTCATTTCAACAGTCACATCCGAAACCTGGTCTGCAATACCTGCGCCATCGGCATATGGACAAAGCACGAAGGTTACTTCACCCGAGCCAAGTCTTGCGTCCATAATCAGATTAAGCTGCTCGTCATCAACAATGATTGTTGCATCCGCGTATGTAAGAATTTCAGTGCCTGCGGCAACAGCGGCTACATTATCGGAGTAGCTGCTCAGTTTCATAACTTTAATATTTTCCATCAGCAGAGCAACGCCCTGAGTTCCCGAGCTTGCGGGGTATCCGTTTGAGTCAAGCGCGCCAACATAATACACATCAACATAGTCGCCCTCACGCATAAAGCCCGAGGTTGAAGCCTGAAGACCGCAGGCAAGCGTGTAGGCGTATTGACCGGGCTTTAGCTCATACGAAAGCCGCCCCTGAGCGCTGTCAACGCCGACTGAAACAATTTTTGAGGCAAGTATCTGCTCGCCCGCAACAATCGGGTACAGCGTCATTCTGCCGATGATTGAATCTGCCGTCATAACTGCGCCGGGAGTGACCGAAAGATACGGCAGCTCCTTGACCTCAATCATATCAGCAGTGATAACCGAATCAGCGGTAATATCTTTAATCGCCACAACAACGCTGTATTTCTGAATATCCTCAAGAGTTGAATTCTCGGCAATTTGCGTTGCAAAGAAGTATGTAGCAAGACCTGCAATAAGCGCCGTTACGGTTGCAATAAGGTAGATTCTCTTCATATGTTTTTGCCTGACCTTTCATAAGAAAAATTAAAACAATAAATTTACAGTGTTATTCATCCTGCATTAAAGCCCTGAATAACTAAGACTCCACACGCATTGTAACAGCCGCGGAAATAAGCTTTGTTTGCCCCCCGTTGATGGTTCCCAGCACAGGGGTAAAAATATTCATATTTGCGGTGCAGTAAACCGTTAAGTCACCGTTTGTTTTGTCAGAGCTGTTGCTGTACACAAGCCTAACGTCAATCCCGTCTATGTAAATATCCGGCGCCTCGTCCTCGGCCTTGGCCTCAAGGACCGTTTCAAGCGAGTCAACGGTGGTGTTGACCGCCGCGTATCTTGCCGCCTCACGGCAGGCGTTATTCAGAGAAAGCTGATTGAATGCTAACCACGCAAAGTCGATTATTCCGCACACAAGAAGCAGCAGCACCGGCAGCAACAGAGCAAACTCGACCATCGCCTGACCGTTTTCCTTCTTTTTAAGGAGTTTCTTCATAACATCATCCCTTTCTGACACGCAAAAATATATATTAAAAAATTAACTTGTTAAAACATGGCGCTTCGATGGGGTTAACTTGACCTGAGCGCAGATGTTTCCACTAAGTATTATAGACTAAAAATTTGCGCAGTTCAATATACATTTGTAAAATATTTATAAATATATGCGGTATTTAATGGTAAAACAGTCAACCTAATTTTCTTCATAAATAAAATATCAAAAAAGCAGCCCAAAAGGGCTGCTGAAAACTATAAAAGTTCGACCGCTTTTAATTATGAAGCGGTAGGAATAAGGCTATCATTTATTCCTGCAAACATAGCGGCAACCCTTTTGCCGAAAAACAGCAACACCGCAATAGCAGCGATAGAAACAAACCCGATTACAAAGCTGGATTCAACCATTCCTTGGCCGGTCTCGTCTTTAATAAAATCCATCAACACCGCATCAACCCCTCAGTAAATAAATTCCTTTGGAATTATTATTATTATACTACAACAAAATTCAAACTGCAATACATTTTTAAACAATTTTTTAAAAAAAATAATAATTGGGGGTAATTTTTGTGAAAATCTACTGAACTGTGCTACAATTAATAATTCTAATTAAACTTTTAAACAAAAAGTTTACAGGGGCAAGCCTGTTGGCTTGCCCCTGACAAACTTACATCGATGTTTTATTAGACTTTTGTTGCGATAGTTATCCAGCAGTGTCGGGAAGTGCCTCGTTAACATCGCTGAACATGTTGGCAATCCTGGGTCCGAGAATTACGAGAACTGCGATAACTGCGATTGCGATGAGGCCGAGGAGCAGACCGTATTCGACCATGCCCTGACCTTCTTCGTCTCTAAGGAACTTTAACATAAGATTCAACCTCCATTTATTTTCTATCCCTCAATTAATTAAGGGACGAGTGCCGATTTTCTGTCGCTAAGGAAGAAGTTGCCCGAGAATCGAGGATAGCGGAACCGCCATTGTTATTATCATGCCGCCCGCGAGAAACGGACCCATGCAAGTAACAGATTTAATGGTTCCTTTCTTTGTGGCCATGAGATATACAAGATAGATCAGCATACCGAATGCCATTATAACTATCGATTGCACAAAGCCGTAAAACCCTATGCAGAAGCCGATTACCGCGCAGAACTTGATATCACCGGCTCCAACCGGGATTCTCAGCACCTTAGGAACTGTGAATAGGACAAAGCCTATAACAAAACCTATAGCGGAGAACGAGATCAAGCTTCCCAACGGTTCGCCGTCAATTGCAAATGCAACAATCGCGGCAACTCTTGTAATCAACAAGGAAAGCAAAGTGCTGTTTGGAATTTTGCGGATAGCGATGTCAACAATCATTATGTTGAGTGCTGCTCCCATATAAAACAAATATTCAACCTTTTGGATTAAATTAATGTTCAATGAAAACAGACCTGCTGCTATCAACGCGGAAAAGAAAATCCAAAGAACTGTGAACAGCGGCTTCTTGACCGCCTGTGACTTTGAAGAATCGTCCGTTCTGGCTTTAATCTGAACGATTGCAGCTCGCTGTGATATGAGACCCACAGCGGCACCGAGCGCGGCACCCTGGATGATATCGAGAGCATCCAATGTCATTTATGTACCTCCGATTCAGCAACCGCAGAAGAAAGACAACTCGCAAAATGAATTTCAACTCGTCGTGCTATTCTTCTTTGCATCTCTACAATATCATTTTAAAAAGGCAATGTCAACAATAAAATTAAAATTTGTATACTTTTTTTAAATAATTCTCTAAAAAATAGCCATGATAAATCAAATTTCAACATCTTGCGGATATGTTTTTAGCTCAAATCCAATAATAATATATCTTGTTGTGCAATTTTCACAATCAATATGCTATTTTAAGAATAATTCCCATATTTTCTGAGGTCAATAATGAATTGTTTGTAAATTTATTTTAAAATTTCTTTCGTCAAAAAGCACAAAACACAAAAAGCTAAATGAAAATCCGGGCATTTTATTGCGCTTTTTTTCGATATTGTTCCAATATATAATAAATGTTTTTAAATAAACCACAAATCTTGAGTTTTTTTTTGCTGATTCACCGATTATTTTTGTTTGCCGCATCACCTGTTCACTAACAATATATGTGCAAGTTAAAAAATGATGCATTGCAAAATAAAATTTGTAAATTTTTTGTTAATTTATTATTACTTTATTTAAGTGTAACACATTAATTGAAAAAAATCAATATTTTTGTCGAAAAATTTTCTAAAGATAAGCCGCCTGCTCTATATG
>CAYUXK010000021.1:0-30828 GCA_964448835.1 uncultured Clostridium sp.
TAACATACATTCGACCTGTTCGCAACGCAATTAAAAATTTTTTCAAAATACCCTTTATTCCTTGTAAAAAATGATGTATAATAGTTTTATTCTGATTTAAATACGGAGTGATTATTATGGAAAAAATTAAGCTTATGATTGCGGGCACGGAATACTCAATAGCAACCGATGATAATCTTGAATATGTTGCCCAGCTCGGTGAAGAGCTTGATAAAAGTATATCCACAATTATGCGTGACAGCAGCAAGCTTTCCGTAACCCAGGCCGCAATTCTTGTGGCGCTTGAGAATTTAGATAAAGCGAAGAAGGGCGAAACAAGCGCGGAGAATCTTCGTTCACAGATTCAAGGCTACCTTGAGGATGCCGCAAGGGCGAGAACCGACGCCGAGATTTCAAAGCGCGAGGCTGAGAGGCTCACCAAAGAGATTTCCGCCCTGAGAAATTCAAAAAAATGATGCAACCCGAAATTCTCGCGCCTGCCGGCAGCATGGAGGCAGTTGAGGCCGCTGTGCGCTGCGGAGCCGGCGCCGTTTACCTTGGCGGCAAAGATTTTAACGCGAGGCTGAACGCCGCTAACTTCAACGGGGATTTGCTCGTTGAAGCAGTCAATTACTGTCACGCGAGAGGCGTTAAGGTTTATATCACGCTCAACACTCTTATCAATGACGGTCAGTTCAAAAAAGCATATGAAGCTATTGAGTGCGCCTGCAGCATTAATGCGGACGCACTTATTTTGCAGGATATCGGCCTTGCCGCCGCTGTCAGGAAGCTTGCTCCCGATATGCCCATGCACGCTTCCACGCAGATGTCCGTTCAGAGCGTTGACGGCATTCGCCGCCTTAAGGAAATGGGCTTTACCCGCGTTGTTCTTCCACGGGAGCTTTCGCTCGATGAAATAAAGAATATTGCCGATAATTCCGATATGGAGCTTGAGGTGTTTGTGCATGGCGCAATGTGCATGAGCGTTTCGGGGCAATGCCTTATGAGCGCGGTTATCGGCTCGCGAAGCGGCAACCGCGGGCTTTGCGCCCAGCCCTGCCGCCTGCCCTTCGGCGTTGGCGGTGCTAACGGCAACGCGCTGAGCTTAAAGGATTTATCCCTTGTGGAGGAGCTTGACAGGCTTGCCGCCGCGGGGGTTTGCTCATTCAAAATTGAGGGCAGAATGAAACGCCCCGAATATGTTGCCGCAGCCGTGACCGCCTGCCGCGAAAGCCTTGGCGGTACTCTCAGCGGTGACTTGACGCAAAAGCTCCGCGCGGTTTTTTCACGCTCGGGCTTTACAAAAGGATATTTCGAAAACAAAATTAATTCCGATATGTTCGGCATAAGGCAAAAGGAAGATGTCGAGGGGGCAAGCGGTGTTTTGCGCTCTCTTGGGCATCTGTATGATAATGAAAAGCCGCTGATTGGCGTTGACATGGCGGTTAAATGCGTTGCCGATGAAAAAATCTCGCTCACGGTAAGCACTCTTGGCAAAAGCGTCACCGTTCTCAGCGACGAGGCGCCACGCCCCGCGCTCACTAAGGCGCTCACCCGAGAGGAGCTCAGCGAAAGGCTTGCGAAATGCGGCACCACACAGTTTTACGCTCAGAGAGTCGATATCGAGCTTGGCGAAGGGCTTAACGCGCCTGTTTCTGTTATTAACGCGCTAAGGCGCGATGCTTTGGCCGAGCTTGAAAAAGCGATTCTGACCCGTAAGCCGATGACTTTCAAAATGCCTGACAGCGAAAAGAAGCCGCGCCATATCCCCCGCCCACCGCTTCTTCACGCGAGGTTCTTTTATATTTCACAGATTCCCGATGATTTGAGCGGAATTTCACGCGTGATTCTTCCTCTTGATTCACCGCCCGAGATAATTACCCCGCTAATTGAGGACGGCATTGAGGTTGCCTGCGAAATACCCAGGGCATATTTTTCATTTTCGGATAAATACCGCAGACTTCTTCAAGGCGCGAAGCAATCAGGTGTTTCGCTTGCTTTCACAGGCACGCTTGACGGCGTTGAGCTCGCGCAAAGCGAAGGCATGGGCGTATGCTCAGGCTTCGGGATGAATATCTTTAATTCCGCCTCGCTCGAGGAGCTCGAAAAGGCAGGCTTCAGAGACACTCTCTTGTCATGTGAATTAAATTCGGGGCAGATAGCAGCGCTTTGCGGCGAAATGCCGCGCGGAGTGTTCGCTTACGGCAGAATCCCCCTGATGCTCACCCGTTCTTGCCCCGTTAAATCAACCCTCTCCTGTAAAGAATGCGCCGGCAAAAGCGAGCTGATTGACCGCACCGGTGCGGCGTTTCCTGTCATCTGCGCAAACGGCTGCTGCGAAATTCTCAATTGCCGCCCGCTTTACCTTGCGGACAGGCTCAGCGAAATCAAGGGCGCGGATTATTACCTGATGTACTTCACAAACGAAACCAAGGCTGAATGTGCGAGGGTTATCTCGGCATACAAAAACGGTGAAAAGCCCGAGGGCGAGTTCACGCGAGGACTTTTTTTCAGAGGTGTAGAATAAAAGAACTGAGCCGTATCAGACCGATACGGCTCAGCTTTATAGCGTCAATTATTCTTTGTTTTCTTTGTTTTCTTTGTTTTCTTCCATCTGCGCCGCCGCGTTTGTATTGATGGAATTGCGGTAAACGATAAAGCGGCAGACAAGGAACTCGGTTACCAGGTTGATGAGCATCGTGCCGCCGAGCACAATGTAATAGTTCCAGCCGATATCCGTCAGCGCTTTGCCCCACCAGGTTGAGGCGGGCGTGAAAGCACAGTAATACAGCGCAATTTTTAACATCGCGATGGGCACATTCGTGGCCGACTTGAATGTGAACCGCCTGTTGACCGTGAAATTATAAAGCACGGAAAGCGTGAGGGCAATAAGGTACATCGGCCAGTATTTGAGAGAAGTGAAACGATCGAGAAGGGTGAAGCTGCCAAATTGAATTAAACCTGCTGACGCTGAGAAAAGCCCGAATTTAGCGGTTTGAATGAGATTTTGCTTTTTAGTAAGTTTCTGTGCCATTATGAGTCTCCTTTATTCTTATCTTTAAATATAAACAACTTGCTGAACACATAGTTTAGAATGACCACAACAATCTGAACTATTATCTTCGCAATCATTTTGTTCATGCCCGCTACGCTAACCATCAGGAACATCATCATTAGCTCCACAAGCAGCGAAAAAAGTCTCGCGCCGATAAAGGCAACGAATTCTTTGCCCGCTACGCCCGCCTTCCAGCTTTTTGATTCAAACACCACAAGCTTGTTTGTGACGAAAGCGAAAATCACGGCGACGGTCCACGCTATTGCGGTTGAGTCAAGATACGCTGTGCCCTCGTTGCCCAGCAGCTCAAGCGCTTTTTGCATACCCGCGCCGCTGAAAAGCCCGCTGAGAATGCCTTCCCAGCCTATTGCGTCAAAAAGCTTGTTGACCAGCGCAAAGGTTGCCAGATTAACCGCCGTTGTGAGCACGCCGAAAATTACATAAAGCACAATTTCTTTAGTAAATAGCTTATCAACTAATTTGCCAAAAAAAGTGCCGGGCTTGAATATTTTAAAAAGAAGCCCTCGCGTTTTTTCAATCATCGCTAATCTCCTTTGAATTTCGGGGCAAAATATAAGTACATATTAATCTAATTTCATTTTCTTGTCAATAAATGCTTGCAATTTATATACATTATGTTAAAATAAATTATTATTTGCTTTTTGGGGGTTGAGTTGTGATAAATAAGCCGAGCCAAACCGCAAGAATATACTTCATGGATGAAATCCGCGGCTTCGCTGTGCTCTGTATGGTGTTTTACCATGCGTTTTTTTTGCTCGGTTCAACCTTCGGCTTCGGCGCGGGCGACACGCTGTTCAATTTTTTTGAGCCCGTTCAGCCTATTTTCGCGTCAGCGTTCATATTTATATCGGGCATTTCCTGCCGCCTTTCAAGAAATAATCTCAAAAGAGGCTGGCGGCTTTTCGCGATTGCGATGCTTATAACCGCCGTAACCGTGCTGATTTGCCCGCTGATAGGGCTTGACGGGGTTGAGATTTATTTCGGCATTCTTCACTTTCTGTCGGTCGCGATGCTCATATTCGCCTTCGCGCATAAATTCTTTGACCGGCTCAAGCCCCTGCCGGGCATACTTCTGTGCATGTTCTTATATATCCTCACCTCCGACATCGGCGACGGCGTTTTGCGATTCGGCAATCTTATAGTCATCAACCTGCCGAGTGTTCTGTATAATTACAATTTTCTCTTTCCGCTCGGCATTTATTCCGAAAGCTTTTTTTCGGGGGATTATTTCGCAATATTTCCCCATATTTTTATGTTCTTTGCCGGCGCTTATCTGGGCGTTTACGCCAAGGACGGTCTTTTCCCCAAATGGTCATATGAGAGCCGCTGCCGCTTCTTTTCGTGGCTTGGCAGGCACGCGCTGATAATTTATATCGCTCATATGCCCGCAATTATCGCTGTTGTGTATATAATCGAGAAGTTATCTTCTTTTTAAATCGAAAGGATGAATCAATATGGCAAACGATAAAGCCTCCGGCTGCTCGGGCAACTGCTCCTCCTGCGGCAGCGACTGCGCCGACAGGAAAGGTAACGATATGCGCATACCAAGCGGTACTTTCAGCGATATCAAGAAGGTTATCGCCGTCGTAAGCGGCAAGGGCGGCGTTGGTAAATCCCTCGTGACCTCACTTCTTGCCTGCGGTATGCAGACAAACGGCTTTGCCACGGCGGTGCTTGACGCGGATGTTACGGGGCCCTCAATTCCAAAATCTTTCGGTCTGCATGATAAGGCCGATGCTGACGAAACAGGGCTTTTGCCTGCCGAAACCAAGACGGGAATCAAGGTTATGTCGGTTAATCTGCTGCTCGAAAAAGAGGATGCTCCTGTTGTCTGGCGCGGTCCCGTTATTTCGGGCGTTATCCAGCAGTTTTGGAAGGATGTCGCCTGGGGCGCGGTTGATTTTATGTTTGTCGATATGCCCCCCGGCACGGGCGATGTTCCTCTCACGGTTTTTCAAAGCCTGCCCGTTGACGGGATTATCATAGTTACCACCCCGCAGGAGCTTGTTAACTTGATAGTAAAAAAATCATATAACATGGCGAAGCTTGTCAATGTACCCGTGCTCGGCATAGTTGAGAATATGAGCTATGTCGAATGCCCCGACTGCGGTAAACAATTCAGCGTATTCGGCGAGAGCCATATTGATGAAATCGCAAAGGAGCTCGGCGTTCCCGTGCTTGCCAGAATACCAATCAATCCCGAAACGGCGGCGCTTGTCGACAAGGGAGCCGTTGAGCTCGCAAACGATAAATATGTCTCCGGCGCGGTTGAAATGTTGAAGAAAATGTTCTGAGGTGAAATAAATGATTGATATAAAATTTTTGCGTGAGAATCCCGATGTCGTTAAAGAGAACATCAAAAAGAAGTTTCAGGATAAAAAGCTCGGGCTCGTTGATGAGGTCATAGCCCTTGACGCTCAGTCGCGCGCCGTCAAGCAGGAGGCGGACAACCTTCGCGCTAACCGCAACAAGGTTTCAAAGGAAATCGGCGCTCTTATGGCGCAGGGCAAAAAAGACGAAGCCAACGCCGCCAAGGCGAAGGTTACCGAGTTCTCTGAGCGCCTTGCCGAGTGCGAAGCGCTTGAAGGCGAATACACAGACAAAGTTACTCAGATAATGATGCTTATCCCCAACATTATTGACCCCTCAGTACCCATCGGCAAGGATGACAGTGAAAATGTTGAGGTAACAAAATACGGCGAGCCGGTTGTTCCCGATTTTGAAATCCCGTATCACACCGAGATTATGGAGCGCTTCAACGGCATTGACCTTGACGCGGCTCGAAATGTCGCGGGTAACGGATTCTATTACCTGATGGGCGACATTGCCCGACTGCACTCGGCAGTTATTTCATACGCAAGGGATTTTATGATTGACCGCGGCTTTACATACTGCGTGCCGCCCTTCATGATAAGGAGCAATGTCGTTTCGGGCGTTATGAGCTTTGCCGAGATGGATTCGATGATGTATAAAATCGAGGGCGAGGATTTGTTCCTTATCGGCACAAGCGAGCACTCGATGATAGGCAAATACATTGATACGATAATTCAGGAGGATACCCTGCCGCATACCCTGACAAGCTATTCGCCCTGCTTTCGCAAAGAGAAGGGCGCCCACGGCATAGAGGAGCGCGGCGTTTACCGTATTCATCAGTTTGAGAAGCAAGAGATGATAGTCGTCTGTAAGCCTGAGGACAGCAAGCTTTGGTTCGATAAGCTCTGGCAAAACACGGTTGACCTTTTCCGCTCGCTTGATATACCCGTGCGCACCCTTGAATGCTGCTCGGGCGACCTTGCTGATTTAAAGGTAAAATCGTTTGATGTCGAGGCGTGGTCACCCAGACAGAAAAAATACTTTGAGGTCGGCAGCTGCTCAAATCTCGGCGATGCTCAGGCGCGCAGGCTCAAAATCAGAGTCAACGACGAGGACGGCAAAAAGTACTTTGCTCATACGCTCAACAACACCGTCGTCGCCCCGCCGAGAATGCTTATCGCGTTCCTTGAAAACAATCTTAACGCTGACGGCAGCGTGGATATTCCCGAGGCCCTGCGTCCCTATATGGGCGGCAAAGTGAAGCTTGAAGCAAGGTAAAAGTCTGTTTTAGGTATATTTAACAAAAAAGTTACAATACTTTTTCGCACTTTTCCTTGACAGAAAGGCTCTTTGTGTGTAAAATGTTAGCTGTATAACAGCCCTTTGGGGTTAATAATTTAAGGACGGTATTAATAATGAAAAAGATTTTTGCTTTGGCAATCATTGCCATTCTCACTGTTTGCACTATGTTAGCTCTCGCATCAACAGCTTTTGCCGCCGATGTCACAACTGCGGTTGATAACAAAACCACAGCTGCCACAACAGCCGCGACCACAGCTGCCGCCACAACCGCCGCGACCACAGCCGCTACAACCACAGCCGCAACCACGACAGCTGCCGCCACAACCGCCCGCGCAACAGAAGTTAACGCGACAACAGTAGAAGGCCAGACCTATTATGTCGATGGCACAACCACCCTCGCGGCAGGTCAGGAATCCGTTAATGAGCCCATCGTTCAGACCGGCTCCGCTTCAAGCATTGCCGTATTTTCACTTCTTGCAATCGCAGGTGCGGCGTTTATCGTAACCAAGTCCAAAAAAGAGGACTAATCGTTTAGCTTACATTAAATTGTGCGGAGTGCTTTTTTGCGCTCCGCATTTTTTAACACGGACTATATTCATATGATTGAAGTGTATTTTGCGGGAGATTCAAAATGAAAAAACATATTCCGGCTATAATATTGATTATATTAATTCTTTGCCTTTGCGCCTCCTGCTCCGTCAGAGGCGGGGGCGATACCGCCGTCGAAACCACAACGCAGTCAAACATAGTGCGCGTGGTTTTCCCCGAGGGCAGCACCATCTCTGAGATTGCCGCCCTGCTTGAATTAAACGGAGTTTGCCCCGCCGCGGACTTTATGGCCGCCGCGAGAAACACGCAAAGGATTGCTGATATCCCCGCTCAAATACCGAACCCCGACGAGCGCCCGTTTTTGCTTGAGGGCTATGTTTTCCCCGATACCTATGATTTTTATAGAAATGAGAGCGCCGATACCGCGCTTTCCCGCTTTCTTAAAAACGCCCGTTCAAAAATCACCGATGATATGACAGCGCGCGCCGACGAGCTCGGCTACACGCTCGATGAAATAATCACCATCGCCTCGATTATCCAGGAGGAGGCGGGCGACCCTGCTCAAATGGGCAAGGTATCCTCCGTGCTTCACAACAGGCTTAACAGCGACTCCTATCCTCATCTGCAGTTTGATGTCGGCACATTTTACCTTCGTGACAGCGTTAAGCCCTATGTAACCGAGGGGTACGGGAATTATGTTGATTTATATAATACCTACATTTGCTTTGGTCTGCCCGCAGGGCCGATATCAAACCCCGGCATTGAAGCTATCAACGCCGCGCTCTACCCCGAGGATACCGACTATGAATACTTTGTTACCGATAACAAGGGCAACTATTACTACGCCGAAACTTGGAGCGAACACAATCAAAACTGCAAACTTGCCGGCGTTTGAGCCTGCAATCATAAATCGAAAGGAACTTTAATATGAAACGATTTTTAGCCCTCATCATTCTTGCCGCTATGGCGCTGACACTTTGCTCCTGTGGAGATAAAAACGCAGTGACGCCAACCGATGCCACTCACAAAAACGGTGCTTTTGAATACACCGTTATGGCGGACGGCACCGCTAAAATCACCAAATATTCATCAGCCGACAAGGTTGTTACCCTTGATATTCCTTCGGTGCTTGACAAATACTCCGTCACCGTTATCGGCAAAGGAGCCTTCGCGGGAGTCCAGAATGTCACGGTTATTAACGCGCCCGACAGGCTCGTGAAGATAGAGGATGAGGCGTTTTTTAAGAGCGGAATCATGAAGGTGTTTATGCACACCTCCATTCTCACCTCGATAGGCGCGAGGGCCTTCGCTGAGTGTCCGAACCTTGTTCAGGCGGATATGCCGCGCACGGTTGAATCAATCGGTGAAATGGCTTTTGCCTCTTGCCCGCTGCTGACCGTAGCTTATTTTCGCTGTGATGTTAAGAATATCGCCGGTGACGCGTTCAGCTCCTGCCCGTCGGTCACCGTCTACGCGATGGATACCTATACGAATGTTATCGCCTACTGCAAGGCGCACTCGCTTAACGCCGATATTACCGAGAGCGAAGTAACCACGGCCTTCACATTATCCCAAAATCAGTAATTACCCCGCCGCCCCGCGCATAAGCTTTACGGGGTGAGACTATGCTATTCACAATTAATCAAGCAATAAGCTCCTTCGTCTGGGGGCCGCCGATGTTGGCGGTTTTCCTCTCGGCGGGGCTTATTTTATCGGCAAAATCGGGATTTTTTCAAATAACGGGAATTCACCGATGGTTTGGCGGCACGGTTATCAGCGCCTTTCGAGACAAGGATGTTCGCCAAAGCAGGGACAGCGCCTCAATTTCGCAGACCGGCGCGCTTTCCTCCGCGCTCGCCGCGTGCCTTGGAACAGGCAACATCGTGGGCGTCGCAACCGCGCTTGCCGCGGGCGGCGCGGGAGCGGTTTTTTGGATGTGCCTCTCGGCGATTCTCGGCATGATGACCTGCTGCTGTGAGAATATCCTCGGCATTAAGTACCGTATCAGAGACGAACGCGGCGACTGGCTGGGTGGCGCAATGCTATACATTGAGCGAGGGCTCGGCATGAAAGGACTCGCGAAGGTTTTTTGCGTTTTTCTTGTCGGCTCATCAATCGGCATGGGCAACATGACACAGGCTAATTCCGTTTCCGCTTCTCTTGCGGCTTTTGGCGTAAAACCGATGATAACGGGAATAATACTTTCACTGCTCACCTTCGCCATAATATCGGGCGGCATTAAGCGGATAGCCGCGTTTGCAGAGAAGCTTATTCCCGCGCTCTCCGCCATTTTTATGCTCGCCTCTTTCACTGTTATCGCGGTCAACCGCCGCAGTCTGCCCGCCTGCCTGAAGCTTATCCTAAAACAGGCTTTAAGCAAAAAGGGCGTCGCGGGCTTTGGTATGGCAAAGGCGGCGCGCTACGGCGTGGCGCGCGGAGTTTTTTCAAACGAGGCAGGTCTTGGCAGCAGCCCCATAATTCACGCGGCGGCGGACACCGACAGTGCCGCCACTCAAGGATATTGGGGAATGCTTGAGGTTTTTATAGATACCGTTTTTATGTGCACCGTTACCGCCCTCGCTATACTTACCTCGGGCGCGGGTGAAGGCAAAAACGGAATTGATATGAGCGCGGCCGCTTTCGCCTCGGTTTTCGGCAGCGCGGGCGATATTTTTATCAGGCTTTGCGTGGTTCTTTTTGCTTTCGCGACAATCGCCTCTTGGTCATATTACGGCAAAGTCGGCACAAAGTATCTTTTACCTGACTCCGGTGCGAAATTCTATAATGTCATATATGTTTTAGCCGCTTTCGCAGGCTGTGTGGTAAAGCTTGAGAGCGTTTGGAGCCTTTCCGACACACTCAACGGTCTGATGGCTGTGCCGAATCTTTTCGCCGTTGTGTTGCTTTCAAAGGAAGCGATAACGATTCTTAAATCAGCCGACACACGCAAACGCCGCGCGCAGTGACTGCGTATCCGGCTCAATCGTGTAAACCTTATCACAAAAATCGCTAAACTCCGCGCAAAGCAGATTTGCCGCGAGGGTATCGGGGTAACCGGCCGCGTTCACACGCTCGAGCATACTTTGACACACGGCAAGCTTTTCCTCGTAACTGCCTAAGCCGCATTTCCACGCGGCAAACTTTGCAAGCAACTGAACACGGGCAGAAAAATATCCGCTCTTATGCGCAGAATTGAGTCCGAGCGCGTAAAGAGTTTGATAATCTGCCTCTCCGCTCGCCTCAATTCCGCGGCTCCTTTGAAATTCTTTAACTGCCCTTTTTGTCGCGGGCGAATAGCTGCCGTCTACCTTACCGTTATAGCAGCCCTCCTGCGTGAGCCTCTCCTGCAGCAGCATTACCCATTCGCCGTTAATGCCCATTCTTACCGCCGCCTGCGCGGTTGCCGCGAAGCCGCTCAGCGACATAAGCAGCAGTAAATTGAGCGCTGTTATCAGCGTCACCTGCCACGCCCTGCTTATTTTTTCAATCTTCATTTGGTGCCACCTCCTTTTGTTCAGTTTAACTTTATATTTTACTTTTGCCCTGCATCGGCAACATATCCACAGTAAAAAATGCCGCTTGACACAGTCGAACATTTGTGCTATTATTTTACCGAACAAATGTTCTTAGGAGGCGTTGTTTTGGCTATCAGGGAAATTTTGCACTGCGACCTTGATAATTTTTTTGCAAGCGTTGAGGGATTGTTTAACCCTTCGCTTGCGGGAATTCCGTTTGCTGTTTGCGGCAGTGTTGAGGAACGCCACGGCATTGTTCTTGCCAAAAATCAGCTCGCAAAAAAATACGGTGTCAAAACCGCATCGGCAATCTGGCAGGCCAAGCAGGTGTGTCCGCAGCTCGTTACGGTTGAGCCGCATTATGACCGATATATGGAATTTTCTCGCAGAGCCTCCGACATCTATTATGAATACACCGACATGGTTGAGCCGTTTGGCATTGACGAATGCTGGCTGGATGTTTCGGGCTGTCAGCTTCTTTTCGGCGGCGGCGAGAATATTGCGCACGATATAAACACCAGGATAAAAAAGGAGCTCGGCATCACCGTTTCAATCGGCGTAAGCTATAATAAATGCTTCGCCAAGCTCGGCAGTGACCTTAACAAGCCCGATGGTATAAGCGTTATAAGCCCCGAAAATTTTAAGGATACCGTGTGGCCTCTGCCCGCGGAGGATTTGCTTTGGGTCGGCAAAAGCACAAGCAGAGCTTTGCATAATCTCGGCATCTTTACAATCGAAGACATCGCCGCCATCGGCCCCGCCGTGCTCAAAAGTAACCTGGGCAAAAACGGCGAGGGGCTGTGGAATAACGCCGCCGGTCTCGAATGCTCGCCTGTGCTTCGCGAATGTGAGCATCCCCCGGCGAAAAGCATCGGCAGGAGCGTTACAGGCAAGGCGGACCTGACAAACAGCAAGGAGGTTTGGCGGGTTATGCTCGGTCTCGCGGACAAAGTTTCGCGTAATCTTCGCCGCTGCGGGTTTCTGGCGGGAATGGTTCAAATTCATATCCGCGACAGCCTTTTGGGCGTAACCGAGCATCAATGCCGTCTTATTCAGCCGACACGCCTGGGGATAGTTCTTGCCGACGAGGGTATGAAGCTTTTTGATGAAAATTGGAAATGGCAGCGCCCCGTTCGTTCAATCGGCATAAGAGCCTCTCAGCTCATTTGCGACGGCGAAAGTATGCAGCTTCACCTTGATTATGATTACGCCCGCGAGCTGAGGCTTGAACGGCTTGAAGCAAGCCGAGACCAAATCTGCGCGCGATATGGAAAGAACTGTGTTACACGGGCTTCTCAGATTTAAGCGGCTTTAGTACTTTAATGTACTATATGTAGTGAATTTAGTTAAATATTAACTATTTTGTAAAAATAATTTATGTATTTGTAAATTTAACTGTTGACAAAAATTAAAATATGCCGTATCATATGTAAGAGCAGCGATAATTGTGCGAGGTGTGTCTTATGACCAAGCTGAGCAATTCGCCCACTCCGGAGGAGCTTGCGCTCCTTGCCGCTAAGGGTAATGATGAAGCCATGGCACAGCTTATCACCATAATTTCGCCGATTGCCCGCGCAAGGGCAGCAGCTATCGGCGGCGCCGATGCCTCAACCGAGGATTTAATTCAGGAGGGTATGTTTGGCTTTCTTGATGCCGTTCGGACCTTTCGTGTTGATAAAGAAGCTTCGTTTTGTACTTATGCAAATACCTGCATAAGCAACCGCATTATCTCTGCGGTGCGTTCGAGCCGCAGCCAAAAGAATCTGGCGCTTTCCAGCGCCCTGCCTTTAACGGAGGAGTCTGTGCCTGCTGTTAATGTAGCGGACCCTCAGGAGATTTTTTCCGATAAAGAGAATTCGGACCGCATTCTTCAGCTGCTTGCAAATAATCTCTCCCCTTTCGAGACTTCAGTTATCCGCCTTCGCCTTTCAGATGAGAGCTATGCTCAAATATCTGCCAAGCTCGGCTGCACCCAAAAGGCTGTTGACAACGCCCTTCAGCGCGTTAAAAACAAGCTTCGCAATAATATGTAACCTGCCGCGCGTGCGGTTTATAATATGCCCCCTAGCTTAAAGCAAAGCGTTGTTTATCCACAAAGATGACGGTGCGATTCCGTCCAGGGCAAATATTTTTATTCAAGCGAGGTTAAAAACATGTACGAAGACAAAACTCTCACCTGCAAAGAATGCGGCGAGGAATTCATTTTCACAGCAGGCGAACAAGAGTTCTATGCTGAAAAAGGATTCGTAAACGAGCCCCAGCGCTGCAAGAACTGCCGCGATTCGCGTAAAAACGCTGCCCGCGGAGAGCGCGAATGGTTTGAGGCTACTTGTGATTCCTGTGGCGGAATTGCAAAGGTTCCCTTCAAGCCCCGTGAAGACAGACCCGTATATTGCAGCGAGTGCTTTGCAAAGAAGCAGGAGGCATAATCTCTCGGGATTATACTGTAATTAACAAGAGGCGCCCTCGATTTTTAAAATCGGGGGCGCTTTTCTTTTTTTATATTGAATTTTTTTAATGGATGGTATAATATAGGTTGTTGCCCAAAATACTGTTTAAGGTCGGTCAGATTATGAATACTCTCGCTCCAAAAATTAATGAGCTATCCCCAAAGGCAAAGACGTTCGCCGTAATAACCGGCGCTCTGCTCACAGGCTGCCTGTGGCGCGTTCGCGGTGACAACGGCTTTGGCGGAATGTGGGGTATGCTTGTCGTAGCCGCGGGCTTGACGATGCTGATATTTTCACTTTTCGGCAAGCGTGAAAAAATAAACTATGAAATACTGCCCGTTGCTGTTCTTTCAATGGCAATAACGGCCGCCGGCTGGGGCACGCTCAACTCGCAAATGGCGGGTTTTCTAGAGAGCGGCGCGAATTTCACGGGCGAAGAGGTCGCAAGGAGTGTAGAAATCAATCCGCTTTCGGGGCTCTTCATTATGCTTTGCCTGGGCTTCGGGTGGATGCCGCTTTTCGCAATGCTTCTCGGCTCACTGTTTTCACAAAAGAGATACAGCATAGGGCATTACCTCTTACTTTTGGGCGTTTATTTCGCGTCGTTTACACTTTATAAATTAACGGTATCGCATCTTTTAGTGGGGCTTGCTTCACCAAAGGCGGTCGAGCTTTTTAACTTCGGGCTTATTGACAGAGGAATCAATCTGTCACCGTATAAGGCATATTTGACAAACTTCTTTTCTTTATCCGCCGCTAAAAAGATACCCGGCGGGCGCAATTATTTCGCCTGCGTGAGCGCCGTATCAGCGACCCTCGCGGCAGGCACCGCTATGGCGGTCCAGCGTTTCGCGTTAAAGGATAAGCTCGCCTCACTTATCGCCATGGGCGTTAACAGCGTTTGCGCGGTTGCGATAACCGCCGCGGATATTTTCCTTGTTATCGGCTACAAGGGCAATCTTTTTCATATCTACACAGTACCAGCGTGGATTGAAGCGTGCAGCTGGTCGCTCTGGGAATTTTTCACAGGCTTCCTAATAGGCTTCGGTATAATGCTGATTGTTGTTTTACTGCCAAGCGGGGTGATAACCGGCAACGCGAAGGCTTCAAACAGCTTTCACCTTCGCAGAAGCGGTCCGATTTTTGTTTACAACTCGGTTTTTACTCTGTTCGGCGCGCTTTGCCTCCCTCTTGTGCTCGCAGTCGGCACACGCCTAAGCGAGAAGCTCGCCCAAATTCACTCTCTGCCCGGTTTTGTACACACTCTCACCTCGCAAACGGCTGTTACTTTCGCTGCGGGGCTTGTAATGCTGATTATCTGCACATACGAGGCATACAAAAATGTAATACGCCGTCAATTGAAGGTACCCGCGCCCATGGGCATAGAGCGCTTTTGCCAGAAGCGCCTGCCGGTATTCTTCGCGGCGTGCTCGATTATTTACTTTTTTACGGGCGACTCCTATCTGCTTAATGTCAAATTGGTAAAATTAACCCCCCACGCGCTTTTGACGGCGCTGATGGAGGGTTTAGACAGTGTGAATATAATCATGCTCATGAGCGTTACGCTGTTTTTCGCGTCATACTCGGCGCTTATGCATTTCGTTCATAAAGAAATTAAGAAAAAATGACCTCGGCAATATCCTTTGCAGCATCAACAACATAGTTTGCGCCCGCGTTCTTTAATTCCTCACGGGTACCATAGCCATAGGTAACGCCCACAGAGCGAACCCCGGCGGCGTTCGCGCCGTTAATATCAAAGTGGCGGTCGCCAACCATAAGCACGCGGCTCTTATCAACGCCGAGAGCTTCAATGGCATTTTTGATAAGAGTGCATTTGTCACATTGCTCTTTTTCGTTGGTTATTGCCGATATGTAATCGATTTTATCCTCAATGCCAATAAAGGCGAAGATTCTTTTTATGTAAATCTCGGGCTTCGCGCTTGCTATTGCAACCTTGATGCCGCTGTCACGAAGCGTATCAATAAGCTCATTTATTCCGTCATAAACCTCAAACTGGAATATACCGCGCTTGCCGTATGTTTCACGGTATTTAGTAACCGCAAAATCACATTGCTCCTCGGTAAGACCGAGCTCGCGTTTAAAGCTGTCCTTAATAGGCGGACCGATGAATGTGCGCAGCTTCTTTTCATTTATAGGCGGCAATCCCATTGCTGCGACGGCAAACCTGATTGAATTAAATATGCCTACACCCGTATCAGCAAAAGTTCCGTCAAAATCAAAAAGTACAGCGTCAAATCTACTTTCCATTGTGTTCCTTACCCCTGACATATACATAATTTCTTTGCCGAGTCCATGACCCAAGAATGAATGATATCATACTTCAAATTCATTTTCAACTCTTTTTAGGCATTTACAAGCGTTTTTATTTGTGGTATAATTTTTGTTTAGATATATTATGTTTTTAATTTTGGGAGATGAATTATATGCAGTATAATTTTGCACCGCCTATCCAAGCGCTCAAGCCCTCCGCTATTAGGGAGATACTTAAAAACACCGCGGACTCGGATACAATTCCGCTTGCCGCGGGCAACCCCGCGCCCGACGCGTTCCCCGTTGATGATATTTCAAAGATTGTTGACGATATTTTTAAGAAAACGCCTGTGCTTGCCCTTCAATACGGCGTTACTGACGGCTACGCTCCTTTGATTGAAACGCTGGGCAAGCTTGTGCATTCAAGATATAAAATCGGTCAAGAAGGCAACAGCGTGCTTGTCACAAGCGGCGCGCAGCAGGTTATGAGCCTTGCTTCTCAGATTTTTATCAGCCGCGGTGATACTGTAATATGCGAGGAGCCTTCTTTTATCGGCTCGCTTAACTGCTTTCGCAGTTTCGGCGCGAACCTGAGCGGCGTTGAGGTTGAGGCAGACGGCATTAACCTTGAAGCCCTTGAGGCGAAGCTTGAAACCGATAAAAATGTCGCGTTTATTTATACGATACCTAATTTCCAGAACCCCTCGGGCGCGACAATGAGCCTTGCAAAGCGCAAGGGTGTCTATGAGCTTGCCAAAAAATACGGCGTACTGATTATTGAGGACAACCCCTACGGCGATATACGCGTTTCGGGTGAGGATTTGCCTTCAATCAAGAGCTTTGACACTGAGGGGATCGTCATTTATTCCGGCTCATTCTCCAAAATCGTCGCCCCCGGCATTCGTGTCGGCTTTGCCTACGCGCCGGATGAAATAATCGCGAAGCTCACCGTTGCAAAGCAAACGCAGGATGTTCACACCCCGCTGATTTCACAGCTGATTGTCTACAAATGGCTCACCGAATATGATTATGAGGGGCATATAGAAAAAATCCGCGGCATATACCGCAAGAAGCTCGGCCTTATGTGCGACACGCTCGACGCGGAGCTTTCGGACTATGTTTCGTTCGTTCGTCCCGAGGGCGGCCTGTTTGTCTGGTGCAGGCTTATTGACAAAATTGATATGCTCGAGTTTTGCCGCCGCGCCGCAGCCAAGGGAGTAGCTGTTGTGCCCGGAAGCGCGTTTATGTGCGACGGCGACAAGCCCACTCAGTACATCCGCCTTAATTTCTCAACCCCCGAGGATAGCAGAATCATTAAAGGCATTAAAATTCTCGCCGAGGTTGCTCGCTCATTTAATTAACCGAAAGGATTTGCATATTTATGGAAAATTCCGCTCCTGAGCGCAAAAAGCGCGTATTCAGCCTTATTCAGCCAACCTCCGTGCCGACTATCGGCAATTATCTCGGCGCACTGAAAAACTGGAAGGCTATGAGCTACGACTATGACTGCATCTACGGCGTTGCCGACCTGCACGCGCTGACAATTCACCCGGAGCCCGCGAAGCTGCGTGAGCAATCAATTGAAATTTTCGCGATTTTGCTCGCTCTCGGTCTTGACCCCGACAGGAACACCGTTTTCTTCCAAAGCCACATCCACACCCACGCGGAGCTTTGCTGGATTCTCAACTGCTACACCCAGTTCGGCGAGGCGTCGAGAATGACTCAGTTTAAAGAAAAATCACAAAAGAGCGGTGACGGCAACGTCACCGTGGGGCTTTTTGATTACCCGATTCTTATGGCGGCGGATATTCTCGCGTATCAGGCGGATTTTGTTCCAGTCGGCGCCGACCAGAAGCAGCACCTTGAAATCGCCCGTGATATAGCCGACCGATTTAACACGCTTAACGGCCCGACCTTTACCCTGCCCGAGCCGTTCATAGGGAAGGTCGGAGCGAAAATCATGAGCCTTCAGGACCCCACTCAGAAGATGTCTAAATCCGATACCAACCCCAAGGCATCAGTTTCGCTGCTTGATGAGCCCTCGGTTATACTCAAGAAATTCAAATCCGCCGTTACCGACAGCGAAGCGGTTGTTCGCTACGCCGACGGTAAGGACGGAATAAATAACCTTATGGCAATTTATTCCTGCTGCACAGGCTTAAACTTTGAGCAGATTGAGAAAGACTTTGACGGCAAGGGCTACGGCGATTTTAAGACGGCCGTTGCCCAGGCTGTTATTGAGGAGCTTCGCCCCGTTCAAGACGAATTCAAGCACTTAATCAGCGACAAGGCCTACATTGCCGCGGCGGCCGCCAAGGGCGCGGAAAAAGCGCTCGCCATCTCGTCGCGCACAGTTCAGAAGGCGAAGAAAAAGGTCGGTCTGTACCTTGGCTGAGGCAGTTTTATCTGCTTTTTGCATTCATCTTGTTAAAACAAACCGCGAATTTTGTGTAATACTACAATCTTGCATAAATATTCAAAAATGAGTTGATTTTTTGAATATATACTGTATAATGTGCGTATACGATGAAATATTGGAGGAGCAATACATGAAAGAAATTAAAAAAGTTGTTTTGGCGTATTCAGGAGGTCTTGATACTTCCATCATAATCCCCTGGCTTAAAGAGAACTATGATAACTGCGAGGTTATCGCTGTTTCGGGCGATGTAGGTCAGGGCACCGAGCTTGACGGTCTTGAGGAGAAGGCAATCAAAACCGGCGCGTCAAAGCTCTACATTGAGGACCTCAAGGATGAATTCGTTAACGATTATATTTTCCCCACCCTTAAGGCGGGCGCTGTGTATGAGAAGGATTATCTCCTCGGCACCTCCTTCGCCAGACCGATAATCGCCAAGAGAATCGTTGAAATCGCAAAAAAAGAGGGTGCCGATGCTATCTGCCACGGCTGCACAGGCAAGGGCAACGACCAGGTGCGTTTTGAGCTGACAATTAAGGCTTTTGCCCCCGAGATGCAGATAATCGCCCCCTGGAGAATCTGGGATATCAAATCGCGCGAGGAAGAAATCGAATACGCCGAGGCGCACAATATTCCGCTTAAGATTAACCGTGAAACCAACTATTCAAAGGATAAAAACCTTTGGCATCTCTCGCACGAGGGCCTTGACCTTGAGGACCCGGCGAATGAGCCGCAGTATAATAAGCCCGGCTTTCTTGAAATCGCCATTTCGCCCGAGGCCGCTCCCGACAAGCCCACATATGTTACCATACATTTTGAGAAGGGCGTTCCCACGGCTGTCGACGGCAAAGCCATGAGCGGCGTTGAGATTATTGAGCTGCTTAACGATATCGGCGGCAAAAACGGCATAGGTCTCGCGGATATTGTCGAAAACCGCCTTGTCGGCATGAAATCAAGGGGCGTTTACGAGAATCCCGCCGGCTCAATCCTTTACAGAGCGCACCAGGTTCTTGAGACCATTACTCTTGACAGGGATACTCAGCATTATAAAGAGCAGGTTGCCCTGCGCTACGCCGAGCTTGTATATTTTGGTCAATGGTTCACCCCTCTGCGCGAGTCGCTTGCCGCGTTTGTTGACGAAACGCAGAAAACCGTTACGGGCGATGTTACTCTTAAGCTCTACAAGGGCAACATAATTAATGCCGGCGTTACCTCGCCCTATACTCTTTACAGCGAGGAATTTGCGACCTTTGACGCTGACGAGGTCTATAACCAAAAGGATTCAGCGGGTTTCATCAACCTTTTCGGTCTTTCAATGAAGGTTCGCGCAATCCTTGAGGCGCAGAGAAACGCTGATAAATAAACCACATTCACGGGGAACCGTTTTCAGCGGCTCCCCTTCTGTAATTTTACGGAGGATTTCTTATGAAGCTTTGGGCAGGTCGTTTTTCAAAAGAAGCCGACAAAAAAACAAATGATTTCAATTCATCCATTGCTACGGATATGCGTATGTATTCGCAGGACATCCGCGGCAGCATTGCCCACGCGACCATGCTCGCGGCAAAGGGCATAATTTCACAGGCTGACGGCGAATTAATCACGGCGGAGCTTTCAAAAATCGAGGATGAAATCGCGAGCGGCGAGCTTCTGATTGACCCGAACGCGGAGGATATTCACACCTTTATCGAAGCAACGCTCACAGAGCGAATCGGCGACGCCGGCAAACGCCTTCACACGGGCAGAAGCCGCAACGACCAGGTGGCCCTTGATGTTCGCCTGTTCCTTCGTGAGGAATGCGGGGCTCTCTCATCCCTCGTTGAGCAGCTTATAACTGCTTTGCAGGGCAAGGCAGAGGAATATAAGGACGCCATAATGCCCGGCTACACGCATCTTCAGCGCGCCCAGCCGATTACCTTCAAAGCGCATCTGACAGCCTACACCGAAATGCTCGGGCGTGACCTCGAGAGGCTCGCGGACGCCAAGAAGCGCATGAATTCCTCGCCTCTGGGCAGCGGCGCTCTCGCGGGCACCACCTACCCGATTGACAGGGCGATGACCGCCGAGCTCCTCGGCTTTGACAGCTTCACCAAGAGTACGCTTGACGGCGTTGCTGACAGGGACTTTTGCTTAGAGCTTGCCTCGGCGCTTTCAATAATTATGGTTCACCTTTCCCGCCTTTGCGAGGAAATAATTCTTTGGTGCTCGTGGGAATTCAAGTTCGTCGAGCTTGACGATGCTTTCTCCACAGGCTCAAGTATCATGCCTCAAAAGAAGAACCCCGACATAGCCGAGCTTGTTCGCGGCAAATCGGGCAGAGTTTTCGGCGACCTTATGACTCTGCTCACAGTTATGAAGGGGCTGCCCCTCGCTTACAACAAGGATATGCAGGAGGATAAGGATGCGATTTTTGACGCCTTTGATACCGTCAAAATCTGCGTTACCACGCTTATCCCGATGATTGAAACGATGAAGGCGCTGCCAGAGAATATGCGCAAGGCGGCGGCGGGCGGTTTCATTAACGCGACAGACTGCGCGGATTACCTTGTGACAAAGGGGCTCGCGTTTAGGGATGCCTACAAGGCGACCGGCGAGTTGGTTAAGCTGTGCATCGAGCGAGGTGAAACGCTCGAAACCCTGCCGCTCGCGGAATATCAAAAGGTCTGCGAGCTGTTTGATAAAGGCGTTTATGAAGCGATAAAGCTTGAAGCCTGCGTTAAGCGCAGGGGTATGTAAAATATTTTCGCCCGAATGTTTAACACATTCGGGCGTATTTTATGCGGCGCTTTTTGCAACGGGAAGGGCAGCCGCGCGCTTGACTTCTATCCTGCGGTAAACGGCAACGCCGACAATTCCCGCGAGTGTTGTCGCGCCGAAAATCAGAGCGGCGTCAAGATAATTGCCGTTAATAAGCTGATTTCCGCAGAGTGTTGAGGTCAGAATTGACGGGATTCTCGCTATGCCCGTCAGCAGCAGAAATTCGGCGGGGTTTATCGGCATAAGCCATGCGAAATAGGTTATCAAATCCTTTGGCGTGCCGGGAATCAGGTATATTATAAATAGCAGCGAGCGCAGACGGGCGTTGTTATTCAAAAAGCTGAAGCTGTCGAGCTTTTTCTCTGGCACAAAAAGCCTTGTGAACGCCATTCCGAAGCGCTTTGAGAGCGCTAAAATCACGAGCGAGCCGATTTGGGTGCCGAGCATACACCACAGCATACCCTCAATTGAGCCGAAAGCGCACCCCGCGCCGATTTCAAGCGGCTCGGCGGGGATGAATTTCACCACGGTCTGCGCCGCTCTGATTGCCGTAAAAATCACCCTGCCGCCCGCGCCGAAGCTTAAAAGCCAGGTCTTGAATCTCTCTGTATCCCCAAAAAACTCCAGCAGCTCTTTGCCGTATAATATATATACCACTCCGAGCGCCATGAGCAAAACAGCGGCGGCGGCAACAACCGCGGCGCGTTTCCTTTTCAGCTTTGTATCCATTTTTACGCTCCAATCAGTTCCATGAGCCTTACGGGAACCTCGGGCTTGAGCATCGTGTAGTACCTGTCCAACTCTCCCTTATAACCGGGCTTCCATGGCTTCATTTTACCGTCGTAATGAATTATCATCGTGTTTTCTTCAACCCACGCGAGGCTTTTGCCGCTTCGTTTAAAGGTTTTTTCGTCAAGGTTGATAAGCTCGGGGCGAATGGTCAGCGTGCGCTCGCCGTAAAGGGCGTTAATAACATCCTGGTCGGCAAGATAAAGCTTTTTCTTATTAAGCTCAATATAGTCGAATATTTGCTGCGCCGTGTAGGATTTTCGAAGCCCCTCAAGGTTCATCAGCATAACGCCCGCGTTTATATATTCGCCGTTTTCGGGCATGTTAAGCCGCTTAAGATTATAGGTTTTGACAAATAGCGCCACATGCGTTGCCGCGACAATCAGGTTGTCGCCGAAGTCAATGTTGTAGAGCTTATCAAGCGGATTCATTATCACCGTGTCGGGGTCAAGGTAAAGAATTCTGTCAAGATACTGCGGCAGATACTCCGCCGCGAGCAGGCGGTAATAGGTTTCCTTTGATATTCTCTTTAGCACCGGCGCGTCATCGAGTATTTTGCTTTGAACCTTTACCGGGTGAATGACGCAGCGCTTTCTGTCGGTCGAGTCCGAAATTCTGCGAAAATCATGCTGCGTTAGCGACGAGTGCGCGACGAATATATCAAAGTACTCGTCGGGGTTTGAGAGCATCATTGAATGAAGCATTACGGTGAGCTGACGAACATAATTTGAATTGAGCGCAACAAGTATATTCATGGTTTTCACTCCTTTGTTTCGATGCCTTTATTGTAATGAGTCAAAATTACAAAGTTGTTACCGAGAAGCAATAAATCTCCTAACAAATTGTTACATTTTTGCTACAGAAAATGCCATCTATTTAAATATAATATTATAAAACACTTGACTAATTTTGTTGTAAGTTGTAGACTAAAGTGAATGTTTTGGTTTTAAACGATTTTAACAAAATCAGGAGGTAAAAACGTGAAAGTATTTATGATTGGCGGCACAGGTCTTCTCGGCTGCGCGGCTGCGCAGATTTTTATTGATAGGGGCCACACAGTTAAAAGTGTTGCTCTGCCTCCCCTCCCCGAGGGCGCTCCCATTCCCAAGGAGATGGAAATTATCTTCAAAAACATCAACGACGCTACCGATGATGAAGTTCGTGAGATGCTCGCGGGTTGTGACTGCTTCGTCTTTGCCGCCGGCGTTGACGAAAGAGTCGAGTTCCCCGCGCCTGTCTATGACGCTTATTATAAATTCAACATTGCTCCTCTTAAGAGGCTGCTGCCCCTTTGCAAGGAATGCGGACTTAAGAACGCGGTTATCCTCGGCTCTTATTTCTCCTACCTTGCCAAAGAGCGCCCGGATATGAAGCTTACCGAGCAGCATCAGTATATCAGAAGCCGCATCGATCAGGAAGAGGTTGCCTTCTCATACGCGGACGATAATTTTGATGTCGCGGTTCTTGAGCTGCCCTACATCTTCGGCACTCAGCCGGGCAGAAAGCCCGTTTGGGTTATCCTTATCGAGCAGCTTAAAATGATGGATAAAATGCCCTGCACCTTCTACCCCAAGGGCGGCACCGCAATGCTTACCGTTCGCCAGGTTGGTGAAACAATCGTAGGCGCAGCAGAAAGATCAAAGGGCGCGAAGGCCTGGCCTATCAGCATGTATAACCTTACATGGAGCGAGTTCCTTAAGATAGTCTACGCCGCCAGGGGCATGGGCGAGAACCGCAAGGTTATCGGCGTTCCCACCTGGATGTTTAAAATGTTCTCTAAGAAGATTGATAAGGAATACGAAGAAAGAGGAGTTGACAGCGGCATTAAGGTCTCGGGCCTTGCCGATATCATGAACCTTAACCTTTTCATTGATAATAAATACTGCAAAGAGCTCGGCGTTACCGAGGATGATATCAAGGCAGCCATCTTTGATTCCATTAAGATAAGCGAGGAATCCTATCAGGGCAAAATTAAGCTCCTCGAGATGAAGGGCGAATAATTCCAACTCAATATGCTTTTAGCGTCAGATGGCCTTTTAAAGGCCATTTGACTGTTATAAGCCTTTGCATACCGTAAATATCAGAAAGGAGCGGCGCCCCGGCTTCCGCGGGGCATTGGCCGCGATGAGTTTTATTATGGATGATGTAAGATATCTCGGTAAAAAGGAACTGTGGATGTTTGCAATAGGCGCGGGCGGCCAGGGCATGGTTTACGCCATGATGAGCAGCTACATAAGCGACTATTATGTTAACATTCTCCAGCTTCCGCTTATGTTCGTTTTGCTCCTTATGCTGCTTGCAAGGGTGTGGGACGCAATCAATGACCCGCTCATGGGCATAATTGCTGACCGCTACACCTTGAAGCGCGGCAAGATGAAGCCATATGTCCTTTACGCGGCGATTCCCATCGGCATTCTTACCGTTCTTATGTATTTAAGCCCGAACCTTTCCAAAACATCTATGATGGTTTATTCGGCAATTATTTATGTTGCCTGGGGCATGACATATACGGTTGCGGACGTTCCGTTTTGGAGCATACCAAATGTTTTAACTCCAAATGCCGCCGAAAGAGGCTCGGTCATCTCCCTTGCCAAAACCATTAACGGCGTAGGCTCCGCTTTGCCCGAGCTGCTGTTTCTTGCCGGCGGATTCCTGCTGCCGATGATGCTTGACACCTCCGACGCTCTCGCTTATAACAAAAAGAAATATCTCATTATCGCCGTCATTACGGTCGTCATTGGCATCGCGTTATATATTAATTCCTATTTTCATGTCAAGGAAAGAGTTATTATTCCCGACAGGAAGCCTGTCGCGGGCGAGCCGTCAAGGCTTACCAGGATTTTCACATGTAAGCCGCTTATGCTCGTTATCCTTATGGGCATACTCTCAAGCGGAAGATATATGGTTCAGGCGGCGGCGATTCACGTTGCCCGCTACGCGTTTTATATCGGCCCTGAGCTTACCTCCTCAATGTCGATGGCAGAGCGCACCGCGGCTATTGACGCGAGCGTTTCCTCGGTTAAAACCATTTTCCAGGTCTGCGCCATCATCGGCATGTTTGGCGCGATGCTGTTTATGCCCTTCCTGATGAAGAGATTCGATTATAAAAAGATTGTCATCACCACATGCCTGCTCGGTTTTGTCGCAAGCATTGGCACAACGCTTATCGGCTGGTTCACGGCGAACCTTTATATCTGCACTCCGTTTATCCTGATTTCCTGCATTCCTTTGGGCGTTCTAAATGTTATTTCAGTCGCCATGATATGCGACTGCCTTGACTTCATGGAGCTGAAAACGGGCTTTCGCGACAACGCGCTCGGCTCGGCGTGCCAGGGATTTGTTAATAAGCTCGGCAACGCGCTTGCCACCTGCGGCATCGTTTTGATGTATATGTTTATCGGCATCGACCCTGCCAATATGCTCAGCCCCGACATTATTGTTTCCGCGACGGAGCTGACAAGAACTCAGAATTTCGCGATATTCTCGCTGGTTTCAATCGTCCCCGGTGTGAGTATGCTGCTCTGCTCAATCCCGATGTTTTTCTATAAAATATCGGGTGATGAGAAGGTCAAAATGCTCGAGGCTCTCAAAGCAAAGCGCGAAGCCGAGGGATTTGTTGTCAGCAATTAAACTTTATCAGTTAATGTTTTAAACATTCTCTAATTTCAAGAAACGGGTGAACCCTTTGTCCTCAAACAAAAACATACGAAACATTGCAATTATTGCCCACGTTGACCACGGCAAAACCACACTTGTGGATGAAATGCTCAAGCAAAGCGGAATATTCCGCGAAAATGAGCAGGTTAACGAGAGAGTTATGGACTCCAACGACCTTGAGCGTGAAAGAGGCATAACAATCCTGTCAAAAAACACCGCTATTCATTACAAAGACACCAAAATCAATATTGTTGACACGCCCGGCCATGCCGATTTCGGCGGCGAAGTGGAACGAATTCTCATGATGGTTGACGGCGTTTTGCTGCTTGTTGACGCCTTTGAGGGTTGTATGCCACAAACGCGCTTCGTGCTCAAAAAAGCTCTCGGCCTTGAGAAAAAGGTGCTTGTTGTCATCAACAAAATCGACCGCCCCAACGCCCGCCCCGATGAGGTGCTTGACGAGGTGCTCGACCTTTTCATCGACCTTGGCGCTCAGGAGCATCAGCTTGATTTTCCTGTTATCTACGCCTCGGCAAGAGAGGGCTATTCCTCGCTTAACCCCGATGACCAGTCGGGCGATATGCGCCCACTCTTTGATTCGATTCTTGAGAATATTGATTCGCCCTCGGGCGACAGTGAAAAACCCCTTCAGATACTTTTCTCAAGCCTCGATTATGACGACTATGTCGGCAGAATCGGCGTTGGCAGAGTTGAAAACGGCGTAATAAGCAGGGGTATGCAGGTTTCACTATGTAAAACCGACGGTTCAATTGAGAATGTTAAAATCTCCCGACTTTATCAGTTTGAGGGGCTTAACCGCGTTGAATGCGAGAGCGCTTCAGCCGGCAACATCGTGTGCGTTTCGGGCATTTCCGACATCAATATCGGCGAGACGGCATGCGACATTGAGCACATCGCCCCTCTGCCTTTTATTAAAATTGACGAGCCGACTATCTCGATGAACTTTGTCGTTAATAACAGCCCCTTCGCGGGCAAAGAGGGCAAATATGTCACCTCGCGCAATATCCGCGACCGTCTTTTTAAAGAGGTTGAAACAAATGTGAGCATGCGCGTGGAGGAAACCGATACCACCGATACCTTCAAGGTGTCGGGGCGCGGCGAGCTGCACCTCTCGATTCTAATTGAAACAATGCGCCGCCAGGGCTATGAATTCAGCGTTTCACGCCCGAAGGTTATCTTTAAGGAGAAAAACGGCGAGCTGCTTGAGCCCATGGAGCTGCTGATTGTTGAAGTGCCCGAGCAGTATGTGGGCGCGGTCATCGAGAAGCTTGCCTCCCGCAAGGGCGAGCTTGAGAATATGGGCACGCGTGAGGGCGGCTCAACTCATCTTGAATTCAAGATTCCATCAAGAGGGCTTATCGGCTACCGCTCGGAATTCTTGACCGATACAAACGGCAACGGCGTTTTGAACCAGCTTTTTGACGGCTACGCGCCCTACAAGGGCGATATTAATACGCGCGAAAGAGGAAGTATCATCGTTCACGAAGCGGGTTTAAGCACCGCCTACGGCCTGTTTAACACCCAGGACCGCGGCAGGCTGTTCATCCCCGCGGGCGTTGAAGTGTATGAGGGTATGATAGTCGGCGAATGCGCAAAGAATGAAGATGTGGTTTGCAACGTTTGCAAGCAAAAGCATCTTACCAATACCCGCGCGTCAGGCTCGGATGAAGCCCTTCGCCTTGTGCCTCACAGCGTGCTCAGCCTTGAGCAGTGCATGGAGTTCATCAAGGATGATGAGCTTCTTGAGGTTACGCCGCAATCCCTGCGCCTACGCAAGCGCGTGCTTTCAAAAGAACTGAGAATGAAGCAGGAGCATAAAAAGAAATGATTCCGAACGCAAAAAGGACCGCCGTTGCTCTTGGGAGCTTCGACGGTCTTCACAGGGGTCATATGTCGGTGCTTGACTCCGCCGCGCAGTTATCGCGGCAGGGTCTTGAGCCTGTTGTTTTGCTTTTTGATGTTCATCCCGATACTCTCATTCACGGCAAAGCGCCGACACAGCTGCTTCAAAACGATAAGCGTAATGAAATCATCGCGTCGCTCGGCATTAAAATCGCCGTTGTTGAGTTTGAGCTGGTTTATAAGCTGCAATGCGGGGCGTTTTTTAAAGATATTTTGCTTAAGAAGCTTAACGCGGGCGCTATTTGCTGCGGCTGGAATTACCGTTTCGGCTTTGGCGGCAAGGGCACGAGCGAAACCCTTCGCGAGCTTTGCAATGCAAACGGTGTTGAGCTTGAGATCGCGGGCAGCGTTGATTACGAGGGTGAGCCCATAAGCTCGACGAGAATCCGCCGCGCCATTGAAAGCGGCGAAATAAAAGCCGCAAACGCAATGCTCGGCAGACCGTTTCTCTATAAATACACCGTTGTCAGCGGCGACAGGCGCGGCAGGCTGATTGGCGCGCCCACCATTAACCAGCACTTTGACCCTTCCTTCACCGTGCCCAAGCTCGGCGTTTACGCCTCTGTTGCCACGGTTGACGGCAAAGAATATATCGGTGTGACCAATATCGGGCTAAGGCCCACTTTCGATAACACAGACTTACGCAGTGAAACATGTATTCTTGATTTTTCCGCAGATGTCTACGGCAGAGATATTGAGGTCAAGCTCCTCGATTACCTTCGCGCGGAGCAGAAATTTGATACTGTTGAGCTTTTAAGCAGTCAGATAAGAGCGGACGCCGCGAAATCGAGAGAAATATTTGCTATGAGGGGTGAAAACGGCTGTGTATAATAACTGGGACGAGTTAAAAAATGATTGTATGCAGTGCCGAAAATGCCCTCTTTGCGAAACGCGCACAAACCTTGTTTTCGGTGTCGGCAACGAGCAGGCGGAGGTTTTATTCGTCGGCGAGGGTCCCGGGCGAAACGAGGATTTGCAGGGCGAGCCCTTTGTCGGCAGAGGCGGCCAGCTGCTTGATAAATACCTTGACGCCATCGGTCTGAGCCGCAAAAGCAACATCTACATAGCGAATATGGTTAAATGCCGCCCGCCCGAAAACAGAGACCCCCTGCCCGATGAGCAGGAGGAGTGTATAGGCTGGCTGCGCGAGCAAACGCGCCTGATTAAGCCCAAGATTATAGTTTGCCTCGGCAGAATATCCGCCCAAAAGCTGATTGATAAGGATTATAAGGTAACTCAGCGCCACGGCGAATTCGTTGAAAAAGGCGGCATACTTTTTATGGCGACCTTCCACCCCGCCGCCCTGCTGAGAAACCCGAACCAAAAGCCTGACGCGCTCGAGGATTTTTTGGCGCTGCGTTCAAAAATCAAAGAGGTTTGCACGCACACATATTAAACCGTTATTACATCCTCAAGGCGTGCATTGACAAACTCAGCGAGCGTATTCGGCTCAACGCCGATCATCACGCCGCGCACGCCCGCGCTCACATAAATAATATCAAACAGACAGGCCGTTTCGTCGATTACCGTCGGAAGGGCTTTTTTCATGCCCACAGGCGAGCAGCCGCCGCGGATATAGCCAGTGTTTTTAAGTAAATCCTTAACATGGAGCATTTCAAGCTTCTTTTCGCCAAAAAGGCGGGCGGCTTTTTTGAGGTCAAGCTCCTCATTTGAGGGAATGCAGCAAACGCCGAGCCCGTTTTTTTCACCGCAGAAAACAAGGGTTTTGAAAATCTGCTCGGGCGGCAGGCACAGCTTACGCGCCGTGCTCTCGCCCGACAAATCCTCCTCGTCAACCTCGTATTCACGAACAGAGTATTCTATTTTTGCATTGTCAAAAAGACGCATTACATTTGTTTTAAGCAAGGCAACCAACTACTTTTTCATTTTTTCGATTTTTTTGAGTATATTGGGGTCAATTTCCGCCTCGGGGGAGTTTTGCTTCACGCCGTCACAGACGCTCTGCCACAGCTCGGCGCAATCAAAGTAGTGCGTATCAAGCTCCACTTTTTTCTTATTCTTGAGCCTGATAATGAGAGCGGGGTTACCGTAGAAGCGGCTTTTGCTGTAAAAAAGACGGGTTACATCTTTAAACGGCGCATTATATATGTACATATTATCTTTTGTGCCATCAAAGCTGACTGCGTTTTCATCGACCTTTGCCGTTTTGCGATAATTCGATACAAATGTCCTGCTGAATACGAGTAAAATCAGTATTTGCCCGATAGCAAGCGGTATGAGCCGTTCCATGCCCCAATCGAGCGAGGCAAAAATCAAAACAATAATTATGAACAGCATAACACACCAAGCGCCGTCAATGACGGCAAGGGATTTGCGGTTGCGTTTAAAGGTTTTCATAATCAAGCTCCTTTCAATATTTTAAAACGGATTGTATGCTAGGCAAGTGACAGCGAAAAAGCCGTTAGGCGTGTGAGATACTATTTTCAAGGATAAATGTCTACTGAATAAAACAGTAAACTAACCTAACTAATTCATCATTTTAATGCCTACTCGCGTCTACGAATGCCATTCTTGCACCCCTTCTGTGGCTCTGATTTTATACAAATGACTTCCATATGAATAGTTTTCTATACCATTGGGAGTTAAAGTATACGTGCACGTGAAAATAGAAATGGAACGTATTCCCATTTCTTCCGGCGAAAAGCTATTATATGTTTCTAATTGAAGTGTGATTCCGTACTGCCCACCGGTTGTTGAAAAAATAAAGCTCTGACCATTTTGCTGAATATACTTTCCATTTCCGTCACTTTCCGAATATGCTCCGACCCTCTCCCAAGAAATCTCGGTTACATCTCCCTCAATACAGTTGACAAACTCAATAATTTTTGCAGGCAAATCATCAGTGTTCTGCTTAATATTCAAGCACATAATATCTTCAAGTGCTTTCAGCGATTCCTCATCTCTATTCTGTACGGCTGAAATCACTATATTGGCAACTGTCTCGTTGTCAAGAGATTTAGTCTTCTGAAAGAAAGGAAAAATAGATAGCAGTAAAGATAACAGTGCCGATATAATTCTGATTAACATGGTTTTCCCCCTTTGTTTTTGCTTTTAGTAATTGTTTTTATCTGTCCCTGCCGTAAAATCCTCTATCACTGTAGCGGTTTTTCTCGTTGCCCGAAGCGTATTAATAGGCGAGCGGCAGTATAAAACGAACTGTGTTATGTATTCTACTAATTGTGATTATCAAAAATTCCTTCGGTCGCATCTATTGTACCCAAAACTGTTGCTTCGTCCGGGTTATTCTTATCTAATATGGAAAACGCTCTAATTCCCATTTCATCTGGTGCAAAACTATTATAGGTCTCTAACACAACTACAATTGCATATTTCCCCGTTGTTGTATAAACTGTGTATCCTTGACCATTTTGCTGAAGATACTTACCATTTCCGTCACTATGCGAATATTCTTTGACCCTATCCCAAGAAATTTCGGTCACATCTCCATCTATAAAGTTTATTAACTCAATAATTTTTGCGGGCAAATCATCAGTGTTCTGCTTAATATTCAAGCACATAATATCTTCAAGCGCTTTCAGCGATTCATCATCTCTATTCTGTACGGCTGAAATCACTATGTTGGCAACTGTCTCGTTGTCAAGGGATTTGGTTCTCTGAAAGAAAGGAAAAATAGATAGCAGTAAAGATAACAGTGCAGATATAATTCTGGTTAACATAGTTATTTCCCCCTCTGTTTTTGCTTTAAGTAATTGTTTTTATCTGTCCCTGCCGTAAAATTCTCTATCACTGTAGCGGTTTTTCTCGTTGCCCGAAGCGTATTAATAGGCGAGCGGCAGCGAAAAAGCCGTTAGA
>CAYUXK010000022.1:0-30486 GCA_964448835.1 uncultured Clostridium sp.
GGTATTATCGCGAAGGGCTTATTTTTTGATTAATATTACTCGCTCATATTTACTTACTTGCCGTAAGCTGCTGATACATTTTCATAAGCTCGGCGACACAGGAAGATTCAGTCATTGTTTTTACATCAAAACCATATGCCTGCATAACGGCGCGGTCATTATCCTGATGCGCCTTGCGTAGCTCGGGCGGCATAGCTGTTTCATCGTATAGGTCGGCAAGGGAGCAATCGGGATAAAGCGCACGGGCGTCAAGAATCGCCTGTGCGGTCTTTTCGATTTCCGCCGTTTGCTCGGGCGTCGGCGACGGCCATGGGAAGTTGTTGTAGACGATGTTTACAGAATATCTATACCTCATTTCTAACCGTCCACAAACGGCTCTCATCCACGCCATATGAACATTTGAGGTTAGTACACCAAAGTGATACAGGTTAGCATCGGGGATTATCTGTACCGCGTCATTAACAATAATATCCGGATTTACAAATCCGAAAGGAATATATCTCCTGTTCTCTGACGAGTGTCGAGGAATAATAATATATTCCGTATTTGGGTGCCGAATCTCTTGAAAAAGCGTTGGCGTATCTGCACTTTTACGGGTTGCCTCTTTAGTGCTGTTTAGTCTAAACTGTTTTACTTTTTCAACCCTGTCCATAATAAATGTAGATTTCCGCAATTCGGAGGGCGATATTCCAACAAGCCACAAGCAGTAACGAGCTATGTTGTTGATGTATTCTGTTGCTCCAAAGATTTGTCTGACATATTTCATTGCATCCGGTTCAGTTCTTGATAACATATCATACTCTTCAGATGATAAGAAAAGATATCCACCGTCAGTCGGTTTGTTTCCGTATACCATAGTAGGAACTTTGCATACTGATGTTCCTCTGCTGTCGATAAATACATCAGGTGCTTCGATTAGATAAGCATTTATGTTTTTGACAAGTTGCATACGTTCAGATGAGTATAATTCTCTTGGCTTTGCATTTTCAGCAATGCTAAATCCCACAATAACACAATGAACATGTGCCTTTATATTTGCTTCGCTGTCCCAACGAAATGTGCGGTGGGCAAAGTCAATATGTATACCGAAACGATCAAAAAGAGGCTTCCATACACCGGCAACCTGTTCGCCCTGTGTAATAGAATTTGTGGAAACAAATGCGCTTCTAATTGAGGTGTCTTGCATTAAAGCCGCCGCCTTAAAATACCAACCCGCAACATAATCTATTTTACCTGCGGTCTTGTAAGGCTTGCCACTTTCATCAATGTAAATAGATAGAATATCCTGCTTTTGCTCTGCCGTTTGCAATGAATAACCCACAAACGGCGGGTTTCCCATAATATAATTCAGCTTATTCTTGGGAACAACCGTTTCCCAATCCGTGCGCAGGGCGTTGCCCTCAACGATATTCGCATAGGATACCAGCGGCAGAAAATCAAGGTTCATATGAATGATATCCTCGGTTTCCTTCATCATCTGACTTTCCGCTATCCAAAGCGCCGTTTTGGCAACCGTCACGGCGAAGTCGTTAATCTCAATGCCGTAAAATTGCCCGATCGATACCCGAATAATATCGCCGGAGTCAAGAATAATCTGCCCCTGCGTGACCGCCTCAATCGCTTCATTCTCAAGCCGACGCAGTGAAAGATAGGTTTCGGTCAGGAAGTTGCCCGAACCGCAGGCAGGGTCGAGGAACACAAGCCCAGAGAGCTTTTTGCGGTATTCGTTGAGCCTCGCCTCGCGCGTTTTATTGACCTTGATATCCTTGATATCCGCAAGCTCCCGGCGCAAATCGTCAAGAAAAAGCGGGTCAATAACCTTGTGGATATTCTCTATCGAGGTGTAGTGCATTCCGCCCGAACGCCGTGTTTCCGGGTTCAGGGTACTCTCAAAAACAGCGCCGAAGATAGTGGGGCTGATGCCGCTCCAGTCAAAATCCTCGCTCGCGTTTCGCAGCAGCAAATCCTTGATATGCTCGTTCAGAAGAGGGATCTCGATGCTTTCATCGGCAAACAATCCGCCGTTGACATAAGGAAATGACGCGAGGTCGGCTTCAAGATAAGGGTCGCGTTCCTCTTCCTTTGTATCAAGTACCTTAAACAAATCAATCAGCGCGCGGCGCAAATCCTTCGCCGGAATATCCTTGAGATAATTGTGAAATTTCAGATGGTCGCCAAAAATGCCCGCGTCCTCGGCATAGAGGCAGAAAACAAGCCGCACGCAAAGCATATTGAGGCTTTTGAGCGTTTGCTCATCGGAGGGGTTAATGTATTGCTTCAAAATTTCGTCATACAGTACACCCACAAGGTTGCCCGCCTGAATGGAAACCTCCATTTCACGCTTGATGTTTTCGTTGCCGGTATCGACAAGAAATTGCAGGCGGTAATATTCTTTTGGCAGGTCTTTGAGCAGGATGCTCTCCGGCTCACCGGAGGGCTTTTCCATATCGTAAACGAGAAATTCAGCGAAGTTGCTTGTCACAATCCAGCGCGGGCGCTTCGAATATGGCAGCTCCGCGGCGTAACGCTTCGCCTGCCGAAAGGGATTGATATAGGAGCCGTCGGACTGCTTAATGGGCTTGCGTAAATCCTTATTCTTACCCTTTTGCTCAATGAGAACATGAGTGCCGGGAATTGAGCCGTCAATAAAGCTTGTGTGGTCAAGATGCACCTGATCCTCAAAGATAATGAAACTCTCCGGGTGCTCCACGCCGAAAACATTACGCAGGAGCGAGAGCCAAAACGGCTGACTTTCACCCTTTTCATAGCCTTTATCTGCCCAGAATTCCGAAAACTTCTTTGCCGCGGCGCGCTGCTCGATATCTTTCATGTTCCTTGCCCTCCGATTTTCACATTGACAATATAGATTAATATATCATATTTTCCAAATAATAGCAACGGCGAAAAAAGAAAACGCCCGACCGAAGTAATCTTCGGTCGGGCTGTTGTCTGTATTCATGCGGTTACTGCGGCTTTTGCTCGCTTTCTTTCTTATCGCTTGTTAACTTGTTGAGCAGCTTAACGCAAAGGATAATTACAATCGTAACGGTAAATATGCCGCCCATGCCGGTTAGCATACACCAAAGCGCGTCTATCATTTCTGCTGACATATTTATCACTCCTTAACCGAAATAGTTCAATATCATGCCGCCCGCGATAACCGAGGCTATCTGCCCCGATACATTCACGCCGACCGCGTGCATGAGAAGGAAGTTTTGGTTATCCTCTTTGAGTCCCATCTTGTGGATAACCCTCGCGGACATCGGGAAAGCCGATATGCCCGCCGCGCCAATCATAGGATTTATCTTATTATCCTTCTTAAGGAAAAGGTTAAAGAGCTTAGCGAAAAGAACTCCGCCCGCCGTGTCAAAGACGAACGCGAACAGACCGAGCAGGAGAATCTTAAGCGTTCCCCAGTTAAGGAATGCGTCGGCGGTCATTCGCGCCGCAACGGTGATGCCCAGCAGTAGCGTGATAAGGTTCGCGAGCGCGTTCTGAGCGGTTTCGGAGAGCGATTTAAGAACGCCGCACTCGCGGATAAGGTTGCCGAACATAAGAAAACCGACGAGGGCAACCGAACGCGGAGCGATAAGGCCGGCGATAATCGTGACGATTATCGGGAACAGAATCCTTGTTTTCTTTGAAATTTTAACATCATGGTAATTCATATGGATGCAGCGCTCTTTTTTTGTCGTGAGCAGCTTAACAACGGGCGGCTGAATAATCGGCACAAGCGCCATATATGAATAAGCCGCGACAATAATCGGGCCGAGGTAATTTGACTGGAAAAAGTTCGCCACAAAGATTGAGGTCGGGCCGTCGGCAGCGCCGATTATGGCAATCGAAGCCGCGTCCTTTATCGGGAAACCCAAAAGGGTAGCAAAGAAAAGCGTGACAAAAATGCCGAACTGAGCCGCCGCGCCGAAAAGCATCAGCTTAGGGTTCGCGAGCAGCGGACCGAAGTCAATCATCGCGCCGATTCCGATAAATAACAGAAGGGGGAACAGCTCGTTTGAAATACCCGAGTCGAAGAGAAAATCAATAATGCCGATTTCAGTCACTCCGTCAATAACCTGTGTAACCGCGCCTGACATGGGCAGGTTTACGAGTATCGCTCCGAAGCCCATGGGCAAAAGAAGCGCGGGCTCCATATCTTTTTTGATCGCAAGGTAAATCAGCACACCGCCGATTACCCACATTGCAACCTGAGTCCACTCAATATTTAACAGGTTGCTGAAAATCGCTCCCAATTTAACACACCCCCCGATTTATTATGTCTAATATATAAATGATTAAGATAAAGGCAAACCCCTCGTCCTTATCGTGTCAAGCTGCGAAATGTTTTATTCATTAATCTCGGGCTGCCAGACTCCCGTCTTGACATAATCGTCAATTGCTTGGGCAACCCGCTTTGACACACGCACGGCCTCAACGACGGTTTTTGCGCCTGTTACAACATCACCCGAGGCAAAAACGCCCCGTTTGGTTGTTCTGCCGCTGTTGTCAACGGTCACAAGCCCCATATTGCCGATGCCTATGCCGCTTGTTGACGACACAATGACAGCTCTTGGTGCCTGACCAATAGCGATAATAACAGAGTCCGCCTTCGCCAACTCCTCGGTGCCCGGGACATAAACAATCCCGTTTTCGCTTTGAACCGAATCGGCGAGGATTGCGCCGTCCTCGGTGAACTCGGTGACAGATTTGTTAAAGATAAACTTTACCCCGTCGATTTTTGCGTAGTCAAACTCCACTTTTCTTGCGGTGATTGCGGTTTCGTCCCAATTGCACACAACGGTAACGTCGCGGCAGCTGTGCCTGATTGCCGTTCTTGCAACATCCATTGCCGTGTTGCCCGCGCCGATTACGAGAAGCGAATCACCGAGCCTGTAAGCGTCGGGATTGCGCAGGTATTCAATAGCGTAGTGCACATTGCCGAGACTTTCACCTTTGATATCCAGCCTCTGCGGCTTCCAGACACCCGTGCCGATGAAAACCGCGTCAAACCCGTCGCGAAAAAGGTCATCAACCGTAAGGTTCGCGCCTATTGTAGTGTTTGGGCGGATTACGGCGCCCATATCGATAAGAATTTTTGTCAGCTCGTCAATGTTTTTCTTTGGCAGTCTGAACTCGGGAATACCGTAACGCATTATTCCGCCGACATAGTCGCTGCCCTCGTATATTGTGACAGCGTAGTTTAGCTCAAGAAGCAAAAACGCTATTGTCATGCCCGCGGGTCCTGAGCCGATGATGCCCACCTTGCCCGCCGAGAAATCGGATTTATTCCGTGAGCAGATGTTAAGGTAGAAGCTTGAAATGTATTTTTCAATTTCACTGATATTAACGGGCATGCCTTTTTTGTTCATCACGCAATGCCCCTCGCACTGATTTTCCTGCGGGCAGACATGGCTGCAGACAATGGAAAGCGGGTTATTATCAAAAATCATCTTTCCTGCCTGCTCAATATTCCCCTCAAGGAGGAGTCTGATAGCGTCACGGATTGGTGTGTTAAGCGGGCAGCCCTCGGAGCATTTGGGCTTTGAGCATTGCAGACACCTGTGCGCGTCATCAATTATATGCTTATTCATCCCGGCGGTCTCCTCGATTAGTGTCTATAAATTCTATGTTCTGAGCGGCTGAGTTTAATATTAAAAACACCGCCTTATAAAAGCGGTGTTTGTTTTCTGTTAATAGCTTAGAATTAATCAGAATGATTCTGTCGTTTAACGGTACGGTTCAATGTACCATATAAAATAATAATCGGAAGAACCCGACCATTCGGTATGAATAAAGCAAAATTAAGCTGCTTTATGACAGACTCCACCGCTCATACTGATTAGAAGAGTATCATAGATGGCGGAAAATGTCAATATTATAGTGCGCGTAACAGAAAAATTTACCACGGCTTTGCCGCATCCTCAAATAACCTAAACAGTTTCGCCGCGCGTTGTTATTTATAAAGCTCGGCGACCTGCATAAAATACGCTTCAATGTTTTCCCACTTCGCGTTAGCGGGGATATCACAGCCCGAGGAAAGCATGAAGTTATCGTATTTTGAGCATTTCTCAAAGATTCCGCGGGTTTTCGCACGGATTTCATCCGCGGTGCCGCTCCCGAATAAAACGGGATTCAGGTTGCCCATAACAATGCTGCTTTGAGGCATAAGGGGAATGATTTTGTCAAGCTCAATCGCATTGCCGAAGTGGTAAATATCCGCGCCGAGCGATGCTATACTCTCGGACATATCGATTACCCCGCCGCCGCAGTTATGGTAACAAAAAACAAAGTCCTCGCTACCGGTTTCTTCAATAATTCTTCTTACAAACTTGCTTGAAAACGCTTCGCACATATCGGGTGAAAGCAGCCCGGCGGCAGGCTCGGCCAGAATAACGCCGTCAGCCCCCGCGGCTTTAAAAGCGTTTATGTAGGCAATAAGAAATTCCGTGCATTTTTCGAGCAGGACATTGACCTTATCGGGGTAATCAAAGCAGTCCATCATCAGCTCTGTCATATTGTAAACCCTGCCTGCGAGAGAATAAGGGCCGATAACGCCGCAAAAAACAGGCACGCTCTTAATTCGCTGCTTGGCGAGCCGAACGCCCTCGATGTATATCCCCGTGCGCGCGGTGCCGATTGGCGGGATTTTTATATCGTCAGCCATGTCTATACTGCTGATTGCGCAGCCCGAAACGGTGGGAATTTCATCGTCAGAGAAGTGTATTTCGCACCCCAAAGCCTGCGCCTCAACCGACAAATCCATCATATTCAGCGCCGCCCCGACAGGGTAGCGTGAAACGATGGTTTCCATGCCTCGCGCCTGATTTTCCGCGCTCGAAATCAGCTCCTTAACTGAAATATTCATCAGCTGAGTGCAGGGGAATGACAGAATCGGAATAGTTCTTTCCTTGTGGTCAAGAATTGACCTTACTATATCTTTCATGCTCATAGCGGCGGATGCCGCCCCCTTTCATATTTTATATGCCGCAAAACAGTAAAGCGCTCACCTTGCCGTGAACGCTTTTTTCTCTACTTATAGTTATAGGAAGTCAAGGGTTACGCCCGCGAGCTCCTCAGCGCGGTTCTCGATGCACTGATGCCCGCCGCCCTTAACCTCATAGTATTGCGCGTTGGGGAACGCCGCGGCAATCTGGTCTTTCATATCACCGGCAAGAATAAGGTCCTTTTCCGCCTGGCAAATAAGCACCGGGCAGGTGATTTTGCTCGTGTTTGCAAGGTCAGTCGGGCGAACACGGAACATCATGTTGCACATTCCCGCGCCCGTATTGTCAAGCTGAAACGGGTCGGTAACGCCCTTTGTGTCATAGGCGAGCGAAAAGGGAATATCAAGCGTTGCCGCGTAGATTATAAGGCGCACAAGCGGGGTTATCCTTGTGCCGTATTTTAAAAAGAAATCCATTAATGAGCACATCGGCGCGCTTGTCATAAGCCCCTTCATTTTGGCGGGAAATTCGTTTTGCGGTGCGGGGCAGTAAAGAAGCAAGGCGTGGACATTATTCTCCTCAGCAATATTGATCGCGACACCGCCGCCCATCGAGTGCCCTGCGATTATCCACTCCTCGGCGGGGGCAATGCTGAGCATCAGAGCCGTTACCAAATCCTCGCGGTCAATCGGGGTTATATCCTCATTCTCGCGCGTGCTGTAGCCGAAATTCGGCAGGTCAACCAAAACGCAGTCATACCCTGCTTGCGCCATTTCGGCGGAAAGGTTGCGCCAGGCGTAGGTTGAGCACATAAAGCCGTGCATCATAAGAATTTTACCCTTGTAATCGCCGCTATGGGGGATTACGCGGTAGTGAAGCGAATAATCGCCCATAGTGAAAAATTGGCTGTCATCATACGGGGTGTCAACCCCGGCGGCAAAAGTGTAAATGCCAAGACAGCTAAAGAGAATTAAGACAGCCAGAAGAATCGTGATTGTTTTTTTAATCATTATACTTTACCTGTAGAGCCGAAGCCGCCAATGCCGCGTTCGGTTTCATCAAGATTATCGACCTCATTAAAAACAAACGGTGAAACCGGCATGACAACTAACTGGGCTATGCGCTCGCCGGGCTCAATCGTATATTCCTCTTTAAGCTGATTAATAACGCCCACGCAGATTTCGCCGCGATAGTCGCTGTCAATAACGCCGACACCGTTAAGAAGACCGATGCCGTGCTTAATGGCGAGACCGCTGCGAGCGAAAACAAAGGCTGCGAGGCCCGAATTGGGCAATGAAATGGCAATACCTGTCGGGATAACCGCCTTTTCGCCGCCACCGAGAGTTAGGGGAGCGTCGAGGCAGGCATAAAGGTCGGCTCCCGCGCTTCCTTGAGTAGCGCAAACGGGAATTTTCGCGCCATCGCGCAGCTTGCTTATTTTAATATCCATAAATTACCGCCCTGCAGACATTCTTTTGAATTTTTCTTCAGGCCTTTCCTTGGCGTGAATGCAGTCAACCTTGCCGATAGGAACCGTGGGAGCCGCCCAGCGAACGGCGTTGATAATTACCTGCTGAACAGGCTCAAGGTGGAAGGTCGGGTTGCTTTCGTGCCCGGGCTGGAAATAGAAAACTTTACCAAGACCTCTGCGCCAGCAGCAGCCCGAGCGAAAAACCTCGCCGCCCTTGAACCAGCCCAGGAACACAAGCTCCTCAGGCTCGGGAATATCAAAACGCTCGCCATACATTTCTTCATTCGGTATTTCGAAGCTCGAGGGTATATTAGCGGCAATCGGATGTGCCGGGTTCACAACCCAAACGCGCTCACGGTCACCCTCACGCCATTGAAGAGAGCAGGTGGTGCCCATAAGACGCATAAAGGGCTTTGAAAAATGCGCAGAATGAAGGGCAATGAAGCCCATGCCGCCCTGAACACGCTCGCAGATTTTCACCGCGAGTTTATCAGGTACTTTACCGTGAAGCATATGCCCCCACCAAATCAGCACATCGGTGTTATCAAGCACCTCATCGGGCAGCCCGCATTTGCGCTGGCTGAGGGTTGCAGTGCGAACCTCAATATCATCCTGTGTAGAGAGAAAATTCTTTATGCAGCCGTGTATACCCGCGGGGTAAATGCCGGCAACGCTTTTACTGAGCTTTTCGTGGACGCCTTCATTCCAAACGGTTACCCTTATCATAAATTCATCTTCCTTCATCAAATATTTACTTATGGATTAATTATATCTTATACCATATGTAAAAGCAAGAATAAAGCTTTGAGAACTATCTCAGTATTTTTTCACCGTCAAAGACAATTACGCCGTAACCGTCGCCCGTTTTTTTGCCGGAGCAGAGCCAATGCTTATATGCTTTGCGCAGGGATGTATCCTCGGGAAGCTCGGCATAGGGCAAATCGGAGTATCTGCCAAACACCCTCCAGTCATTGCTGAAGCCATCTTTTTCGGCCCAGCTAATCAGCTCAAAATCATCCATGAAGCGAAGAATATTTGAGTTCGAGGGTAAGAATTCCCTGTGCTTAGGGAATAACAGCCAAGAGCCGCACACAAACAGCACCGGGCCGCCGCCAAAGCGGTCTTTATAATGCTCAAACGCTCTCTTATACGAGTCAAGCCTGACATCGTCGGTGAGAGAAATTCCCGAGGAGGGGATATGGAAATTGACAAGCGGGTCGCCTTTTTTGATGGTAATACCGCTCTTTGTTGTGAAGCTTTCGTCCCTGCCGAATTCGGTCATTTCATACTGGAATCTGCCGTAGGCAAAGCGGGTCAACTCAAAAAAGCCGTTAAACCAGCCTGCGACGAAGGACCCCGGCACGCCCTTGCACTCCATGCATTCAAGCAGTTTGAAGCGAAGGTCAGCCATAGTGTCCCAATAGATATCCTCGGGTATACCGCGTTCTTTGTAGCGCCGAAGCAGCTCCTCGGTGTTGCCCAGCAGAAAAACCATATTCAGCGTATAAACATTCTCGCCGAATTCAGTCGCGACCTCTTCAACTTTTTCAAGATACTCGCCAATGTTATGCGCCTGGGGGTACATATAATCGTAAACAATCTTGTCGAATTTTTCCGCGAACGCCGCGTTTGAGTCAAGCCTGAGCTCAACGGCGGTGAAGCTTTCGATTGCCTGCGCAGGGAAATTAAGCCTTTGCATAAAATTATTGATATGTTCTGTTAAATGATTCATATACTTTCCTCCTGATATAAAAAATTTACCATAAAAAGCTCTAAATGGCAACAATATTTTTATACCCTTTTAAATGAATTCTATAATAATGCTTGATGTTTAAGGGTTGATGAGTCTCATAATCGCAAAATTAGACCTTTTTTGTGAATATATTGTAAAATCAAACATTTTTGTTGACTACTGTTCAGTTTTGTGATATTGTTTTCTCTGTTATATGGGGAAAGCCAATTTGTGCAAAATTATTTCGCGAAGAGGAAATGAAAATTATGAGTAAAAAAATTATTAATGTTCGCGACCTTCTTGACGATGCCGCAGAGCGCTATGGTGACAGAACCTTCATCAAATACAGCCTTAACGACGAGGTTATTGAAAAAAGCTATATGGTGCTCAACGAGAACGCGCTCGCTGTGGCGCGATATATCCGCTGTATCTGCCCTGACAGAATGCATATAGCCCTGGTGGGCAAAACCAACTACGAATATCTCACGGTTTTAACTGGACTTCTTATCAGCGGCAATGTTGCCGTGCCGTTTGCGCCTGATATCTCTGTTGAAGAGGCGTGCGAGCTTTTTGATAAAGCCGATATTGATATTTTATTCTATGAAAACGACTTTGAATATAAGGCAAACGAAATCGCTGAAAATTACAGCCGTCTGAAACGCATAGTTAATTTGGGCAGCGGCGAGACCTTTGAAAAGATTTATCAAAAATATAACAGCGAGAGTGAATTTGCAGAGCTTTCAGAGGTCACAATTGACCCTGAGGCGTGCGCCGCAATCATTTACACCTCGGGCACAACAGGCATCCGAAAGGGCACGATGCTCTCAACGAGTAATCTAATATCAAACATTACCTATCAGGAGCTTGAGTTTAGGGATGATGACGTTGTGCTCTCAGTTTTGCCGATGCATCACATTTTTTGCTTTTCGGGCGACTTCCTTAAAACAATCCGAGACGGCGTAACGGTTTGCCTTAACGGCGAGATATCCAAAATCGGAGAGAATCTTCAGCTTTTTCAGCCGACTATCATGCGCGTGGTACCGATGATTTGTGATACTCTTCTGCGTAAAATCCGCGCGTATGAGCGCAAATATCCCGATGTAACGCCGGTTGAAGCGGCGCAGGCGGTGCTTGGCAAACGTTTTCGCTGGCTTATTTCCGCGGGTGCTTATTTAAGCCCGAATCTTGTCAATGACTACGCCGAGCACGGCGTTATTCTGCGCCAGGGCTACGGTATGACCGAAACAGGGCCGCGAGTTTCGATTTCTGATTTCAGCAACCATAAGACCGATTCAAGCGGCAAAATTCTCAGCATTTGCAGCGTTCGCACGGTGGACGGCGAAATCCAGGTTAAGAGCCCCAGCGTTATGATGGGTTATTACAAAATGCCTGATGAGACCGCTAAGATGTTTACCGATGACGGCTGGCTGCGCACAGGCGACCTGGGGCATATTGACGGCGGCCACATCTATATAACGGGCAGGCTCAAAAATATTATTATCCTGTCAAACGGTGAAAACATTTCGCCCGAGGAGCTGGAAAAGAAATTCTGTGACGACGAGCTGATAAAAGAGATAGTTGTCTATGCCGAAAACGACCGTATTGTGGCGGAAATATACCCTGATTACAAATATGCCGAATATAACGAAATAGACGACATTCAGGCAGAGCTTAACCATAAAATCCGTGAAGCAAACAGATCCGACACTGCCGCAAGGCAGATAACAGCGCTGAAAATCCGTTCCACAAGCTTCGAAAAGACCGCATCCGGAAAAATCAAGAGAAATACAGTGTACTTTTCTTGACAAAAGATAAGGGAGAATATAAAATGATACAAAAGGTTTTGTCCGACGGCACGAGTGTTACCGCGTTCCCCATTACCGCGGCGCAGCAGCTTATGTATTACCTATCTATCACCCACGGTGCTAATGTGCCCGTGCTCAATATCGGCACCGGCTACTACTGGCAGGGCGATATGGATGTTGAAAAGATGAAACAGGCTATGCAGGAGGCAATTGACCGCTGCGACACGATGCGTCTTCGCTTTGTTGAGGATGACGATTACACAATCTTGCAGTATGTTGTTCAAGACAGCGGCATTGAAATCGGCTATGAGGATTTGAGCGATATTTCGCTTGAGCAGGCGCACGATATAATGAAGGCGCGCACCTTTCCGCTGATTGATATGTTTGAGAAGCCGCTTCACACCATAACAATTCTGCGCCTTGCGGATAATTACTGCGGTTTTTATTTAAAGCTGCAGCACTTGGCAATGGATGGCTACTCCGCAAAGATATTAATATCGGATATTATGGCAATCTATCTCAACAAAACCTGCGGTATGCCCAATCCTACGCCGATGCGCCCTTATATTCCCGCGCTCATCAAGGATTTGCAGTATAAGCAGACAGAGCAGTATGCAAAGGATAAGGCGTATTGGGCGGGTACTCTTCAGGGCCCCGAGCCGATTTATACGGATTATCTGATTAAAGGCAACCGCCTAAAAGCACAGCGAATTGAAAAAAATGACCCGAATCTGCGCGCGGCGGATGTTCACGGCGGCAGCCCCGAATCCAGAACTCTGCTTTGCAGACTTACCGAGGACGAATCAAACGCGCTCATGGCAATGTGCAAAGCGAGGAGTATTTCTGTTCCCTGCGCTGTGATGACTGCCCTTCGCACCGCGCTTTCAGTTTTTAACGACAACGAAACCGATGTTTCGTTTAAGGTCATGATTAATAGGCGCGGAACTCTTGCAGAGAAAAAATCCGGCGGTGTGCGAATGCATTTCTTCCCGCTGAGAACCATAGTTTCGCCCGATATTACCTTTGCTCAGGCTGTCAGAGCTGTCGAGGACTCGCAGAGCGAAATCTTTGCCCATTCAAATATTAACACGCTTGAAATGATTCAGATAAGGCACGCCTACATGAAAAAAGGCGCGGGTATAGAGGATACTTACGATTGTATGAGCTTCTCATATCAGCCGCTTATGGAGGTTCCCGCTGCCGACGAGGCAATGAAAAAATCCAGCGTGGGCATTTGGTATAACAACGACGCGTCAATGCAGAATCTTTACTTAACCGTTAAGCACCGCTCGAGCGACAACGGACTGGATTTTATTTTTGAATACAGAACCAACGCTAACCCGCTTGAGGATTTGAAGCTTTTCTACGATAAGATGTATCAAACGCTCCTCATCGGCACAGAAAATCCCGATATAACAGTCGGGGAGCTTCTCGGAAAAATTAAACTATAAGTGGAGGATGTCACAATGTTTGAACAAATAGTCAATCTTATCCTGGAATATGTTGAACCGACGGAAGAAATTACCGAGGATTCGGGCCTGAGGAGCGACATTGAGCTTAGTTCCTTTGACCTTGTGTGCATCTCTGCGGATATTGAGGGAGTTTTCGGCGTGGTTATTGATGCCGAGGATATGCGCGACTGCGATACTGTCGGCAATCTGATGAATAGAATCCAAGAAAAACAGGCGGATATGTAATTACATCTATATAAATGAGAACCCCCGTAGAGCTTCGTCCTGAAGCACCACGGGGGGTATTTGTTTACCCGGCAAAAACGCGTTTAACCTTTAACGCGCAGTCGTTTATTTCACCAAGACCGATAAATTCACCGTCGGGGGAATATACCCTGCACATTCCGCTTTGGGCGGAGCATTTGACTCTGTCAAGGTCAAGCTCGCCGCCGTTTCTGAACCGTACCGATTGGGCTGATGTGACGGTAACCGAAGCGTATGCGCTAAGAGCTCTGTCAACGCTTATAAGAACGCTGTTTAAATCAGGCAAGTCCTTAAGCTGCTCAAGGGTTATAGCATCCTGAACCTCGAAGTCGTTTGCCCGAGTGCGCCTTAATTCGGTAAGCACAGCCCCGCAGCCGAGCATTTCGCCGATATCCGCGGCGAGCGTGCGTATGTAGGTACCCGCGGAGCAGCTCAGCTCAATTTCGTATTCGCCTATTTCTTCATTCGCGTTTATAAGCAGTGCGGAGTAAATATTTACCTTGCGAGGCTTGCGCTCAACCTCTATTCCCTTGCGGGCAAGCTCATAAAGGCGCTTGCCGTCAACCGAAACCGCTGAATACATCGGCGGCAGCTGCTCAATTTCGCCCGTAAAGCATGAAAGCGCAGCCTCAAACTGCGCCTTTGTTACATTAACCTTGCGTGTTTCGAGAACCTTCCCCGTTATATCGAGGGTATCCGTAACCGTGCCGAGCAGAATTTTTGCTTTGTATGCTTTATCGTGACTCGGCAAAAGCTCGCAGAAGCGGGTGGCGCCGCCAAGCATAACAGTCATAACTCCGGTTGCCATCGGGTCAAGAGTGCCCGTGTGACCGCATTTTTTTTCGCCGGTTATTCTTTTGACTGCCGCCACAACGCCGAAGGAGGTTATCCCCTTTGGCTTGTCGAGAACAATTATACCGGTCATAAACAGTCCTTTCGGTCAGGTAACAGGCGGTTACCTACTGATTGATTTCAGCCTCAACTTCTTTGAGCAGCGTGTTTGCCGCCTGCTGCTGCGTGCCGTAAAGAGTGCAGCCCGCCGCGCCACGGTGACCGCCGCCGCCAAGCCGCTTACAGATTGCCGCCGCGTCGATATCGCCGTTTGTTCTCACAGACGCCTTGTAGCCGCCGTCCTTTTGTTCGCGGAGCATTACGCCGACAAGAACGCCCTCAATCCTGCGCGGAATGTTGGCGATTCGGTCTGTTTCGGTTTCATCCGAGCCGCTTTTAAGGAACATCTCCTGCGTGACGGTAATAATGGCGCATTTGCCGTCAAAATACATTCTCATGCTCTCGTTTGCAAGCCTTTCAAGCATGGCAAAGGAGCGAGTTTTCGTTTCAAAAAACACCTGAATTATCATTCGCGTATCTGCGCCCGCGTCAATAAGAGCCGCGGCAATGCGGTGAGTCTGAGATGTGGTATTGGTAAAACGGAAGCAGCCCGTATCCGTTGAAACGCCCGTGAAAAGCGCCGACGCGATAACGGGGGAGAGCGGCGCTCCCATTATTTCAAGCAAATTAAATACGATTTCAGCCGTGGAGGCGAAGCCCGCCTCAAGGCAAAGCGATTTTGCATAATTCAGGTTAGAGCCGTGGTGGTCAATGCAAAGGTCAATTTTGTCACGGTAAAGTCCTTCAAACTCCGCGCCGAGAAGCTTCTCATCCGCTACATCAATCGCAACAATCAGCTTGGGCTCAAAATCAGGCGCTTTCAGACCCTCAAGCATAAAATTGTATGCCGACGGGATTTTATCACCGCATTTAACGCATACTCTTTTACCCAAATTCTCGAGCGCGTGCGCAAGCGCAGCCGCGCTGCCGAGGGTATCGCCGTCAGGGTGGCTGTGAGAAAGCAGAAGTATATCATCGCCGTCAAGCAATATCGCGGCGGTTTCTTTTTGACTTATCAGCATAACTGCTCCCTCCTTAAAATTATATTGGTATGTAACCGCCGAGCAAATCAGCGGTTATTTAAATCATCAATTTTTTTTGCGATTCCCATGCCTTTTTCTATCGAATTATCGGCAATGAATTTAAGCTCGGGTGTTATACGAAGCTTGAGCCTGCCGCCTATTTCGCGGCGGATATAGCCCGTCGCGCTTATGAGCCCCTTAACGGCGGTCTGCGCCGCTTCAAGCCCTTCCATCGCGCTAATATAAACCTTTGCGAATGAGGCGTCTGAGCTCACCTCTACATTAACAACGGTAAGCAGCACACCCTGAACGCGCGGGTCCTTAAGCTCGCGGATAATTGAGGCAAGCTCTCTTTTAATATCCTCGGACACCCTGTCGTTTTTGTAACCGGCCATTATAACTCCTTAATCTCTGTATTCCTCAACGGCATACGCCTCAAAGATATCGCCCTCTTTAATGTCGTTGAACTTCCTTAGGCCGATACCGCAGTCAAAGCCTGTTGCGACTTCTTTGACATCATCTTTAAAGCGCTTAAGTGAGGTAATTTCGTCATCGGCGACAACAATTCCGTCGCGCACAACTCTGATTTGAGAGTTGCGCAATACCTTGCCCGATACTACATGGCAGCCCGCGATGTTGCCGACCGAGGAAATCCTGACAACCTGGCGAACCTCGATTCTGCCATGCTCGACTTCCCTGAACTTCGGTGCGAGCATACCCTTGATTGCAAGCTCGATTTCTTCGATGCAGTTATATATTACCCTATACATGCGTATTTCAACACCGTCGCGCTCAGCATTTTCGGCAGCAACGGGGTCGGGGCGAACATTAAAGCCGATAATGATGGCGTTTGAGGCGTTGGCAAGCATAACATCGTTCTCGCTGACTGCGCCGACCGCGCAGTGAATAATCTTAACTCTGACCTCTTCATTTGAGAGCTTAACGAGGCTTTGCTTGACAGCCTCCGCCGAGCCCTGAACATCGGCCTTGACAATGATGTTGAGGTCTTTAAGCTCGCCTTCTTTAATGGAATCGAAAAGATTGTCGAGAGTAACCTTCTGGAATTCGCTGAATTGCGCTTCCTTCTCCTTGGTTTTACGCTGCTCAACAAGCTCCCTTGCAAGACGCTCGTCGTTAACCGCGTCAAAAGCGTCGCCCGCCTGAGGAACCTCAGCAAGACCCATAATCTCAACGGGAACCGATGGACCGGCAAAATCAATCTTGTTGCCTTTATCGTCCGTCATGACCCTGACTCTGCCAACGGTAGTGCCGGCAACGATTATATCGCCGCTTTTGAGAGTACCGTTTTGAACCAGCAGCGTTGATATAGGTCCGCGGCCCTTATCAAGCCTTGCCTCAATAACAACGCCGCGCGCGCTTCTGTCCGGGTTGGCTTTAAGCTCCAGAACCTCGGCAACGAGGAGTATGGATTCAAGGAGCTTGTCAATGCCTTCTTTAGTGAAGGCGGAAACGGGAACGCAGATAGTGTCGCCGCCCCATTCCTCGGGCACAAGCTCGTATTCAGTAAGCTGCTGCAAAACCTTGTCGGGGTTCGCGGTGGGCTTATCCATCTTATTAATTGCTACTATTATCTGAACTCCAGCCGCCTTAGCGTGGTTGATTGCCTCAACGGTTTGCGGCATAATGCCGTCATCCGCCGCGACAACAAGAATGGCAATATCGGTCGCCATAGCGCCCCTCAAACGCATTGAGGTGAACGCGGCGTGACCGGGAGTGTCAAGGAAGGTAATCTTCTTATCGTTGATTTCAACTCTGCAGGCGCCTATATGCTGGGTGATGCCGCCCGCTTCTGTATCGGTAACGGAAGTATTGCGGATAGAGTCAAGCAGCGAGGTCTTGCCGTGGTCAACATGGCCCATGACAACGACAACGGGGTCTCTTGTCACCAGGTCTTTTTCTTCATCGATGCTGTCGTCAATAATTCTGTCCTCAATTGTTACGACAATCTGCTTTTCAACCTTCGCGCCAAGCTCGGTGGCAACAATCTCGGCGGTTTCGTAATCGAGAACCTCATTGACAGTTGCCATTTGACCGAGTACAAACAGCTTTTTGATTACCTCGGCCGCGGTCATCTTGAGCATCGCGGCAAGGTCGCCGACGGTGATTTCCTCAGGCAGCTTAAGCTGCATTTGGGGTTTTTTCGCGCGCTCCGCGGCAATTCTGCGAAGACGCTCGGTTTCGGTTTCGCGCCTTGAGGTGCGCGTACCGCCCTGCTTGCGGTACTGCTGTGACTTTTGTTTGAGCTTTTGCTTGCTTACAGAATTATCGTGCTGCAGGGTTTTATTCGCGGGAGCTATACTCTCATAGCGCTCGTTGTACTTTTCAAGGTTAACGGTGTTTGCTCTTGTGTCAACAGTGCGGGCTTCACCCTTGGTGCGCGCCTGAACAGGCTTATTATCCTTGGGCTTCACCTCAGGCTGCTTTCTCTCCGGCATTTTGGGCATTGCCGGCTTTGCACCCTGCTGCTGAACTGCTCTTGTATCGGTGGGCTTATGAGCTGGCGCGTCTGCAGGCTTGGCTTCCTTAGTGACGGAAGCCTTCTCTTTTGGCGCTTCTTGCTCGGGCTTTGCTTCGGCTTTTATTTCCTCGGTGGCGGGCTGCTGCTCTTCTTCTTGAGGCGCCTCGGCTTTTTTTGGCGAGTCGGGGTTTTGGAGCGCAAAATACGGCTCCAAATCCTCGGTGTTATGCTCAAGCGTAAAGGTTTCAAAAATCATATCAAGCTCGTCTTCCTCGAGAACCGTCATATGCTTCTTTTGACCTTCAAAATATTTGGTGAGCAAATCAACCACAATATTACTTTTTATATCAAAATCTTTTGCAACTTCATGTACTCTGTATTTACTTATCATTCGATTACCTCCTCGGCGGTGTTGTCAAGAAGCCCAAGCATCGTTTTTGCAAAGCCTTCATCATTTACTGTCATCACAGCGGATTTGAGCCCCGTTGCGAGTCCTATTTCTTCCATATTTGAACAGAGAACCCTCACGGGAATGTTTCTGTCATCAAACTCAGCCTCTCGTTTTATCTCATTGAGAAGTCTTTCGGAGGCATCGCTGCTGATTAGGCAGAGCTTTGCATGCTTGCTTAGTATTGCTCCCTTTGCCGCATCGTGACCGCAGGCAAGGCGCGAGGCGCGCCGGCACATTCCGATAAGAGAGAGCAGCTTTGGATTATCCGTCATTTTTAAGCTCCTCCTCCATTACGGCGTAGACCTCGTCGGGAATCGCGCAGGCGAACGCGCGCTCAAGCCGTTTTGCCTTGCGCGCCTTTGCAAGGCACTCGGCCTTGGGGCACACATAAGCGCCGCGCCCGGGCTTTTTGCCTGTGAGGTCAAGCGATATTTCACCGTCGGGGCTTTTGACAACCCTGACCAGTTCTTTTTTCGGCTTCATTTCATTGCAGCCGGTGCATTTGCGCAGCGGAACGCGGTTTGTAGGCATACGGTATCTCCCTTAAAACTTAAAGTAACTTAAAGAATGTCAAAATTGATTACCGGCGCATCCGGCTCGGTTTCAGGTTTGATATCTATTTTCCACCCTGTGAGCTTTGCCGCAAGGCGGGCGTTCTGACCTTTGTTGCCGATTGCGAGAGAAAGCTGGTTGTTCGGAACAACCACTCTGCACGAGCGCTCAGCCTCGCTGATAATTTCAACGCTGATTACATCCGCGGGGGCGAGAGATGAACCGACATATTCCGCTGGGTTTTCGCTGTAGCGGACAATATCGATTTTTTCGCCGCCGAGAAGGTCGACGATTTTGCCGACTCTCGCGCCTCTGGGGCCAATGCACGCGCCAACCGGGTCAACATTCTCGTCGCTGCTGTAAACCGCGATTTTGCTGCGGGCGCCTGCTTCGCGCGAAACGGATTTAATCTCAACCGTGCCGTCGAAAACCTCGGGAACCTCGCTCTCAAACAGCCTTCTGACAAGCCCGGGGTGAGTTCTTGAAATGGTTGCTCTCGGCACATTTTTGGTGCCGTCGCGAACATCAACAATATATACCTTGATAAGCTCGCCCTCTCTGAACGAATCCGTGGGCATCTGCTCCGACTTGGGCAGTCTTTCTTCAAGCTTTCCGATTTCAACAAAAGCGTCGCCTGTAATGGGGTCAATCTTATTGACTCTCGCGGTGACAATCTCTTGATTGCGGCTGGCGAATTCCTCTTTGAGCTGGCCGTGCTCCGCCTCGCGGATACCCTGGCGCAAAACATGCTTGCCCTTTTCGGCGGCAATACGGCTGACCTCGCTGGTTTCAAGCTCGATTTCAATTATGTCGCCCGGCAGAGCGTTCTTTTTGTAGCGCTGAGCCTGCTCAACAAGCAAATCCTCGTCGGGGTCATAGATTTCGGAAACAACATTCTTGCGAACGAAAACGCGAATTGTCTTTTTCTTTGGGTCAATATCGCAAAAAACAATATCTTTATTGTTATAATCTCTTTTTACCGCTGTGACGATTGCCCTCTGAATGCCATCGCACAGAGCCTGCTCCGCAAGACCCTTCTCCTTGGCGAGAAGCCTCACGGCCTCAAAAAACTCGTTGTTATTCATTTTTTCTATTCCACCTTTCAGTTAATGGGATTAAAACCCTTTAAAATCGTCTAATTTAATAAAACTTGTCTCTTTTTTATTGATGCGAAGTTCCTCGCCGTTCTCAAGGCGAACGGTAATATCGGCCCCGTCATAGCTCTCAAGCACGCCTGAGAAATCACGGACATTGTCACGCGGACGGATGAGCTTAATCTTGATTTTTTCGCCGAGACACGCCTGAAAATGCTCCTCGCGAGTGAGCTCGCGCTCAATGCCGGGTGAGGAAACCTCAAGGCAATAGCTCTGCTCAATGGGGTCTGCTTCATCAAGCGGCGCGTCAAGCGCGCGGCTCATTCTCTCGCAGTCGTTTATATCAACGCCGTCTTCTTTATCAATATATATGCGTAAGAACCACGAAACGCCCTCTTTAACAAATCTGATATCCCAAAGCTCCAAGCCGAGCTTCTCGGCAATGGGGCGCGCGATATCCCAAACGGCGCTCACGGTGTTGCCGCCCTTACCCTTTGCTGCCAAGATGTAACCCCCTCATTTATAATTCTAATTATGAAAATCAAATTCAGCGCAAATGAAAGAGCGGGTTGCCCCACTCTTCCATCAATCATACTTACTTTTTATATTTTACCACATAACATCAATAATAGCAAGCATTTTATAAGATTTTTTTAAAAATTTTTATATTTATATAAGTACGAAATTAAGTAAATTAATAGGTGACCAGATAACGGTCAATCTCCCACTGCGAAACGCGCATTCTGTAAGCCTTCCAGTCGGCGCGCTTGGCCTCAAGATATTTTGAATAAACATGCTCGCCGAGGGTTGCCATAACGAATTCGTCGCCGGTGTAAGCCTTGATTGCTTCCTCGAGCGAAACGGGCAGGGTTTCGATTCCCCCGCGCCTGCGGTCCTCCTTAGTCATATCGTAGATATTCAAATCCGTGGGGAGCGGAACGGGCATATCATTCTCAATGCCGTCAAGGCCGGCCATAAGGCACAGAGCCATTTCAAGGTAGGGGTTGCAGGCGGGGTCGGGGCTGCGCAGCTCAACGCGCGTGCCCGCGCCTCTCGCGGCGGGTACTCGAATCAGCGGCGAGCGGTTCTTAGCCGACCAGGCGATATAAACGGGGGCCTCGTAGCCGGGAACAAGGCGCTTGTAGGAGTTGACAAGGGGATTAAGCACAAGAGTCATCGGCTTAATGTGGTGCAGGATGCCCGCGATAAAGTTGTAGGCCTTATCGGAGAGCAATATGGGGTCCTTCTCGTCATAGAAAGCATTTTTGTTGTCTGCAAAAAGCGACATATTCGTGTGCATACCCGAGCCGGCAACACCGAAGACGGGTTTCGGCATAAAGGTCGCATGAAGACCGTGCCTCTGGGCAATGCTCTTAACAACATATTTGAAGGTTACGACATTATCCGCCGCGCGCAGAACCTCGTCATATTTAAAATCAATTTCGTGCTGAGCGGGCGCACACTCGTGATGGGAGGCCTCAATCTCAAAGCCCATGCTCTCAAGCGCGAAGCAGATATCGCGGCGGCAATTCTCGCCCCTGTCAAGAGGACCGAGATCAAAGTAACCGCCCTTATCGTCGGTTTCGGTGGTGGGCTTGCCCTGCTCATCGGTGTGGAAAAGGAAAAACTCGCATTCGGGGCCTACATTAAAGGAATAGCCCATCTCCGCCGCCTTTTTAATAGCTCGCTTGAGAACATAGCGGGGGTCGCCCTCAAACGGGGTACCGTCGTGCTTATAAACATCGCAGATAAGGCGGGCGATTTTGCCGTCGTTCTCATCGGTATCCCAGGGGAAAATTGTGAAAGAATCGTAATCGGGGTACAAATACATATCGGATTCTTCAATTCTCACGAAGCCTTCAATTGAAGAGCCGTCAAACATGCATTTGTTATCCAGAGCCTTTTCAAGCTGACTTCTGGTAATTGCAACATTTTTGACAGCGCCGAGAATATCCGTGAATTGCAGGCGGATTACCTTTATATTTTCTTCTCCAGCAATATTAATAATATCTTCTCTTGTATATTTTACCATTATGGCATCTCCTTTAAATTCTCTCGGCAACCCGTTTTTGAATCGCAGAAATTGTAACACTATTTAACCAATATGTCAATAATAATCGACTACCCGCGCAGCTCGTCGAGTGTCATTTCGAAGCAGGGCAGAAACTCCGCGATAAAAAAGTCTACCTCGGGCATATTCATCTTGCTCAGAGCCTCGCGCACGCCCGCGGCGGCATAGATGAATTCGCAGTTGCCGGCCTTGCGTTCCTCGCCGCATTTAATCAGTGCGCTGATTTTATCGGCGGCCTTGACAAGAACCCACAGCTCGCGGTCGCTCTCGACAGGATTAAAAAGCGGCTCGTATTCGTCACGAAAATCCTCGGGCATCATTGAAAGAAGGCTTTTGCAGGCGCTTTCTTCAACGGTTTTGTAGGCCGCGCGCACTTGCTCGCTGTAATATTTAACGGGTGTAGGCATATCGCCTGTGAGGGTTTCGGGCGCGTCGTGGTAAAGCCCGATAAGCGCGGCGCGGTCGGCATTGTAGTTCTTGCCGAAGCGCTTGTTGCCGATAACCGCCAGAGCGTGCGCCACCGAAGCCACTTCAAAGCTGTGTTCGCTCAGATTCTCGCTGTGTTCATTGCGCATGAGCGACCAGCGGTTAATGTATCTCATTCTGGAAAGCATTGCGAAAAAACCGTTGCTCATATTAATACCCCGTTTATGCAAAATATGGATTACTTTTAATTATACCACATACCTTGTAAATCTTTCAAGTACGCTTCATTAATTTAAACCGCTTTTGACCCGATTCTTCAACGATACGCGAAGTAAAGCTTAGTAAACATACAAAAAAGGCGCGAAATTATGCATTCCGCGCCTTTAACTATATTGTATTTAAGATTATTCTTCTTCGGCGAGGGCTTTGGCGTCCTCAATAACCTTTTGCGCTACATTTGCGGGGGCATCCTCGTAGCGGGAGAATTCCATTGAGAAATAGCCTCTGCCGGCGGTGACGGAGCGAAGAATTGTTGCAAAGTCGCCCATTTCCGCCATGGGAACCTCAGCCACAAGCTCCTGCATTCTCGGCTCATTTGAGGGGCCCATGCCGAGAACTCTGCCGCGGCGCTTTGTGATATCGCCCATTATATCGCCGAGGTTATCGTCGGGCATATAAGCTTTAAGAGTTCCGATAGGCTCAAGAATCGTGGGCTGAGCCTCGGGAACGGCTGCCTTGAAGGAAAGCTGAGCGGCTGTTTTAAATGCCATTTCGGAGGAATCAACGGGGTGATACGAACCGAAATAGAGGGCAGCTTTGATGCCGACCATCGGGTAACCCGCGATCATGCCCTTGGCGATGCATTCGCGAAGACCCTTTTCAACAGCGGGGAAGTAGTTTTTGGGAACGGAGCCGCCGACGACCTCATCAGAGGTAAACAAGAAATCCTCTTCGCCCGAATACGGCTCATAGCGGATGTAAACATCGCCGAACTGACCGTGACCGCCCGACTGCTTTTTATGTCTGCCTTGCTTCTCGACGGTTTTGCGGATGGTTTCTCTGTAGGCGACTCTCGGCACTGCAAGGTCAACCTCGACGCCGAATTTATTTCTAAGCTTTGTGACTATTGAATCAAGATGCTGCTCGCCCATACCGCTGAGAACCTGCTCTTTGGTTTCGACGTTGGTTTCGAACTTAAGGGTAGCGTCCTCTTCGGAGAGACGGTTAAGACCCGAGGCGACTTTATCTTCCTCACCCTTCTTGCGGACCTTGACAGCCATCGAGAGGCAGGGAGCGGGGAAGCTGACCGCTGCAAGCTCAATTGGATTTTTGGCGCTGCAAAGAGTGTCGCCGGTCTTAAAGCCGGTAAGCTTTGTCACAACGCCGATGTCGCCCGCCGTGATGCATGGAATATCTTCCTGCTTGCCGCCTTTAACGCAGATAAGCTTGCCCATTTTTTCACTCTCGCCTGTGCGGAAGTTATAAGCAGGTGTGTCAGGAGATACCTTGCCCGAAACAACCTTAAAGAATGACATTTTACCGATAAACGGGTCGGCAACGGTCTTAAAGCAGATTGCTGCAAGAGGGCCGTTTTCGTCGCACTTGATATCGCCCTCGCCGGCATAATCGGCAGCGTCGGGAGAGGTGGCCGCAAGACCGTTAAGGAGCAGGTCAACAGCATCGGTTGTGAAACCGCTGCATGCGTATACGGGGTAAATGGAGCCGGCGGCTATGCCTGCTTTAAGTCCCTTTGCAATTTCTTCGGCGGTGAACGCTTCACCCTCAAAGAATTTTTCCATCAGCTCTTCATCAGCCGAGGCGACAGACTCATTAAAAATGTCTCTCATGCCTTCGATTCTTGAATCAGAGGGGAAGCTGACTTCTTTAGCTTTGCCGTCTGTGTAAGCAAAAGCTTTGCCCGACGAAAAATCAACATATGCCTCAACCTTTTCGCCTGCCATCAGGGGCACAACAACGGGGCAAACCTGCGTATCATATATCTCTTTAAGAGCATCAAATGTCTTATAAAAATCTGCGTTTTCAGCGTCGCAGCGGGTGACTGCGAACATTTTTGCAATGCCTCTGTCTTTTGCGGCGCGAAACGCCTTCTCTGCGCCAACGTCAAAACCTGAGCCTGCACTGAGCACGATAAGGGTTGCTTCGCTCGCGCGAACGCCTTCACTTATACCGCCCGCGAAGTCAAACAGACCGGGAGTATCGAGCAAATTGATTTTTGTGTTGTTCCATTCGATGGAAGCCATTGCGGTGGAAATGGTAGCTCTTCTTCTTTTTTCTTCAGCGTCGAAGTCAAGAACGGTGTTGCCATCTGCTATGCGGCCAAGTCTGTCTGTTGCCTTTGCGAGAAATAACATTGCTTCCGCCAGAGTTGTTTTACCCCTGCCGCCGTGACCGGCAATGGCAATATTTCTGATGTCTTTTGCTTGATAGGCTTTCAAAAAAACTTCCTCCTTGTTTTTGCCGCTTTCAGCTGAAAAAATCCTGCGCAAAACCGGCTGCTAATTTCAGTACAAAGTTGATTATATCATAAGTAATTATACATTTCAATTACTTTTTTTGGTTAATTTTCTTGGTTGGGGTAGCCTTTGTCTTTTCACGCGGAGTCCAGAACTGAATGAGTCCCTCGCTGTTGAGTATTTTTACAAGAACAAAGGTAAGGGGGACGAGAAACAGACCTAAGAAGCCGAAAAGCTGGATGCCGACATACATGCCCATAAGGGTGAGAACGGGCGGAAGGCCGAGATTCATTGCCACAAGCCGCGGCTCGATAATCTGGCGGACAACAAGAATGATAACATAAATGACAAATATGCCTATGCCCAGACCGATATCCCCCGATATCAGGCTGTAAATACCCCACGGGATAAACACGGTGCCCGTGCCGAGAACAGGCAGGATGTCAAGAGTCGCGGTTATCGCGGAGATAGCGAGAATATAGCTGCCGGAGTAAACACCGATAAGCTTGAGAAAATTCAGACCTATCGCTATTTCGCAGAAGGTAATGGCGATTATTATGCAGTATGAGCGAACCATTTTGCCGATGGAGTCAATCATCAGCGCTTTTGTGCGCACAATTGCATCCTCACGCTCTAACGAAATATTCTTCTTTATCAATTTTGTCAGGTTGTCATAATCGCTTGTCATGAAGAAGCAGGATATTATGCCGATAAACACGGCAAGAAGAATGGAAGGAATCTGCTTTGCCGTCGACCAAAGACCGCCCAGAGGACCGGCAAGCATGCTCAGGTCAAAAGGCAGACCGCTACTGGTGGTTGCCGATTGCTCCGCCTGCTGCGTGCCGTCTTCAATGCTGAGCAAAACCGTGTCGAAAAATGTTGATACGGCGCTCCTGGCAGTTGCTTCCATTTTATCGGGCAGAGCGTATAAAACACTGTTGAGCCAAATCTCAAAATCCTTAACGAGATTCGGCAAATCCTGCACCTTCTGCATAACATAATTTGTGAAGCCCTGCATCTCCATAACTATGCGGTAGCCGGCGAAAACAAGAATCCCGAGCAGGACTAACAGAATTAACAGCACAGACAAAACAGACACAATGGTTTGCTTAATATGGGTTTTTTTCGAAATGAAGCGTACGGGCTTTTGAAGTGCCATGGCTATCAGCAAAGCAAAAATAAAAGGCGCGACAAGCCAAAACGCATATTTAACGAAAAAATAGTATGCAGCAAGCAGCATAATGAAATATGTGGTGTTGATGATAGTCTTTTTTCGCTTTTCTACTATAGTCATTTTTATCTCTCCCAACATAATTATTTAAATTTCATCGGTTCTCAAAATTGAATAATTAATTTATTTTACACTATTATTGTTAAAAACGCAACTAAAGTAAACAAAATATAAAAAAATTAATAATTTTGCTTTATTATTTTAGAAAACTGTGGTAACATATTGAAATACAGTTTTAGTTGACCGTAAAAACGGACGCAAAAGGAGGAAGAGTATGTTTGTTGCAATTTTGGGCTACGGCGTTGTGGGCTCAGGCGTTGCAGAGCTGCTTAAAAAAAATCACGAGCACATCGTTAAAAAGAGTATGCAGGATTCGATGGAGTTAAAGTATATTCTTGACAGGCGTGTGTTTCCCGGGGACCCTAACGAAGAGCTTGTGATGGCGGATTTTTCCAAAATCCTTGAGGATGACAGTATAAAAATTGTTGTTGAAACAATGGGCGGTCTGCACCCCGCATATGAATATGTGATTGCCTGCCTCAACGCGGGTAAGAGCGTTGTTACCTCAAATAAAGAGCTTGTTGCCGCGCGCGGCTATGAGCTGCTTACCGCCGCAGAAAAAAACAACGTTAACTTTTTGTTTGAGGCGAGCGTTGGCGGCGGCATTCCCATTATCCGCCCAATCAGCCAGTGCCTTGCCGCTAACGATATTGATGAAATCGCGGGAATACTTAACGGCACCACCAATTTTATTTTAACTAAAATGATAAGCGATGGTATGAGCTTCGATGAAGCTCTGCTTCTTGCTCAAAAGAACGGCTATGCCGAGCGCGACCCGTCAGCGGACGTGGACGGCTTTGACGCCTGCCGCAAAATCTGTATTCTTGCTTCGCTCTGCTTCGGCAAGCATGTTTATCCCGATGAGGTTTATACCGAGGGTGTGCGCAACATTACGCTCGCGGATGTTGATTACGCCCATTCATGGGGCGGCGTTATTAAGCTGATAGCACGTGCCAAAAAACTTGAAAACGGCAAAATTACCGCCATGGTCAGCCCCTGCTTTGTTGAGGGTCACAGCCAGCTTGCGGGCGTTGACGATGTTTTCAATGCAATCCTCGTTCGCGGCGACGCGATAGGCGACGTTGTCTTTTACGGCCGCGGAGCGGGCAAAATGCCAACGGCAAGCGCGGTTGTTGCTGATATTATTGACTGCGCCAAGCATATGGATATGAGAAAGTTCTTCGGCTGGCAAAACAGCGAGGATAATTACGTTTCAAGCTACCTTGAGGTGCCGACCTCGCTTTATGTGAGGGTTACAACCACGGATGTCGCAGCGGCGGTTTCCAATGCAGGGCGCACCTTTGGCAACATTAAAATTCTTGCGCGCGACAACGCGCCCGAGGGCGAAATGGCATTCGTTACGCCTGCCGCCACTGAAAAAGAGCTGAGAAAACAGCTTGACACGCTTAAGGGTATGAAGATAGAGTCTGTTATTAGGATTACCAATTATTAATTTTATTGAAGGGTTGAACCGATATGTCCATAATTGTCCAGAAATTCGGCGGCAGCTCGCTTTCTGACGCTGCGCAGTTTAAAAAAGTATATGATATTGTAAAGAGCAGTGCTGAGAACCGCTATATTGTTCCCAGCGCGCCGGGCAAGCGCTTTTCTAACGATATCAAAGTCACCGATATGCTTTATGCCTGCTATGACAAGGCGGCGGAGGGCGAGGAATTTTATGATGATTTTGCTCGCATCGAGCAGCGCTACACCGAAATTATAACCGAGCTCGGGCTTGACCTTGATTTGTCGGCTGAGTTTGCAAAAATCAGGTCCGCTTTTGAGAATCATAGCGGCAGCGACTTTGCCGCATCTCGCGGCGAATACCTCAACGGTATTATTCTTGCGAAATATCTCGGGTATTATTTTATGGATGCGGCGAAATGCGTGCGTTTTAATGATGACGGAACCTTTAATGCTGAATTCACGTTTCAAAAAACCAGGGAGCATCTCTCAGCGCACGAATACGCGGTTATCCCGGGCTTTTACGGTAAAATGCCTAATGACACAATCAAGACTTTTTCACGCGGCGGCTCCGATATAACCGGCTCGCTGATAGCGCGCGCTGTCGGCGCGAAGGTTTACCAGAACTGGACCGATGTTGACGGCTTCCTGGTTACTGACCCGAGAATCGTCGAGAACCCGAAGCTTATTGAGACCATCACCTACCGCGAGCTGCGCGAGCTGTCATACATGGGCGCTTCGGTGCTCCATGAGGAGGCTATCTTCCCTGTTCAGCAGGCGGGTATCCCGATTAATATCAGAAACACCAATGCTCCCGAGAACCGCGGCACAATGATTGTCGCCTCGGCTGACTCAACGGTTAAGGACCCTCACATCACGGGTATCGCGGGCAAGAAGGGGCTTGTTTCTTTCTTGATAGAAAAAGCAATGATGAACAGCGAAATCGGCTTTGGTCGCAAGGTGCTTGAAATTGTCGAGAGCTACGGCATTTCATTTGAGCACCTGCCCTCGAGCATTGATACAATGTGCGTTATTATTGACGGGCAGTACCTTAAGGGGCGAGAGGATGCAATAGCGGCCGCCATCAAAGAGGGCGTTAAAGCTGACAGCGTTCACATTGAGCGAGGGCTTGCGCTGATTGCCATCGTGGGGCGCGGAATGCGTGAAACCACGGGCACAGCCGCCAAGGTTATGACTGCCGTCGCTAAAGAGAGAATTAACCTGAGAATGATTGATCAGGGCTCGAGCGAGCTAAACATAATCATCGGAATTGATGACAGCTGCTTTGAAACCGCGATAAGGTCAATATATAACGAGTTTAATAATTGATATATTAAATATTACGGCCTCGGGGCTTATTTAAGCCCCGAGGCCGAATTTTTTAGTCTGTTCTGATGCAGTGATAAACCTTCCCCGCTTCAAGCTTTATACCGTAGGCATCGTACATCTCGCTGACCGTAACAAGCTTGTAGCCCCGCTTGATAAGCTCGGGCAACACCTTTTCAAAAACCTCGACGCTGAAGTCGTAAATATCGTGCATAAGAATAATGTCGCCGGGCTTAACGCAATCAAGTATGCTGGCGGCGACCTTGTTAATGTCCGCTTTTCGCTGAGCCGAGCTGCGTTCAGGCTTTGAAACATCGCTGTAACGCCAGTCGTTTGTGTCAATGCTCCACTGGATAAGCGGATAACCTACTTTTTTTTCTATACCTTTATAATTACCGCCCGGGACTCTCACAAGGGTGGGCAGAATTCCCGTTGCCGCTTCAACCGCATCACTTGAAAGGTCAAGCTGCTCCTTAATTTTTTTGTCTGATAGCCTCAAAAAGTTCTTATGGTTCATTGAGTGGTTGCCTATTTCGCAGCCGAGCATAATAGCGCGGCGCAAAACGGTGCCCTTATCGCTCACATTTTGCCCGATAACGAAAAAAGTTGCCCTCGCGTCGTTTTTTTCAAGCAAATCAAGAATCTTGCCCGTGGTTTTTACTCTGGGACCATCATCAAAGGTGAAGGCGATAAGCTTATCCTTCACGATTGGTTTAGGGGCTGTGGTGGTTTCGATCGTTGTCGGGGTAGTTTTTGTCGGCACCGTGGTTGAACTCGGCGCTGTGTCCGTGACCGTAGCAACATCGCCGCCGAGAAATTTCCCGCAGCTTGTAATCAGGCAAAGGGCAAGCACCAGACCTGCCGCCGCAATAATCAGTTTAAAGTATTTCAAGAATGCATCCCGTCTTTTTTATTTTTTGGCAGGAACCGCCTTTATCAGATATTATACGACAAAACAATTGTAAACGAATTGCAAAAAGGAAATAAGAAGTGATTGTAATTAAATTGTTACTTATTTCTGCATTTATTCGTTCTATCTAAAACAATTTAAACGCTTATAAAAAAGATATTGACAAAACTAAAAACCTATACTATAATAGACAAGCCTTTCAAACAGGCGGTATATGGCGGCATAGCTCAGTTGGCTAGAGCACTCGGTTCATACCCGTGGTGTCGTTGGTTCGAATCCGACTGCCGCTACCATAAGGCCCGGTGGTCAAGCGGTTAAGACACCGCCCTTTCACGGCGGTAACACGAGTTCGATTCTCGTCCGGGTCACCA
>CAYUXK010000023.1:0-30448 GCA_964448835.1 uncultured Clostridium sp.
CTGCGCTGTATTGCTGATTATCTTCAAAAAGAAAAAGCTTATGTAAAACTTGCCGCCGCGGGTATTAAACCTGCGGCGGCGATTTTTATCTTTTTACGAAGTATTCCTCATACCAGAGGATGAAGGTATAAACGGTCCAGATTTTTTTCATTGTGCCCGTGGTTTTGCCGTCCTTATGGTCATCGAGTAAACGCAGAATTTCATCGATATTGAAAAACTCTTTTGCAACATCACCCGTGAATTTCTCGCGAACCATATTATAATATTTATCCTGCTTAAGCCAATCGTTAAGCGGTACGGGGAATCCGAGCTTCTTCATTTGAGCGGTCTTGGCGGGGAGCTGCCTTGCCGCGGCGGTGCGAAGGGCAACCTTCGTTTTTTCTTTTGTCACCCGGTGCTCTGCGGGAATGGTCAGTGATATTTTAAGCATCTCCCTGTCAAGGAACGGCACGCGCAGCTCAAGGCTGCTTGCCATGCTCATTTTATCGGCCTTTTGCAGAATGTCATAGAGAAGCCAGGTATTTATATCGGCATACTGCATTTTTGTGACATCGTCAAGCCCCTGCGCCTTATCAAAGTGGCATTTTGTATAGGTCGCCGGGTCCTTTGACGGTATTTTATTTGCAAGGTAGCGGTCGCGGATTTTATAATCAAAAACATAGTTGTTTCTGATGTAGCGCTGCTCAATCGGGTAACGCCCGCGAACCAGAAAACGCTTGCCGTGAAACTCGGGAAGCTTGAATGCGATTTTGGAGAAAGCCGTGCGGACAGGCTGCGGAACCTTCATATATTTGGCGTAATCGAGCGGCTCAACATAATAATTATACCCGCCGAAAAGCTCATCTGCGCCCTCGCCCGAAAGCACGACCTTAACATATTCAGAAGATTTTTTGGCAAGAAAATAAAGCGGCAGAGCCGAGGGATTCGGCAGCGGCTCGTCCATATGGTACTGAACGGTGGGCGCGATACCGAAAAAGTCGTCGGCATCAATTTTTACCGCGTAATTCTCAACGCCCTCAACCTCGCTGAATTCCTTGGCATAGCTCAGCTCGGAATACTTCTCTTCCTCATAGCCGACCGAGAAGGTTTTAAGCTTCATGAGCTTCGAAAGCTCGTGAACCGTATAGGAGCTGTCAACACCGCTCGAAAGAAAGCACCCCACCTCAACATCGGATATCTTATGCGCACGGGTTGAGCCCTCAAAGGTTTCGGTAATTAAATCCGCCCATTGCTCAAGGTTTTTGGAGTTATCGATATCGTATTCAAAATCAAAATAGCGCTCAACGCTCATTTTGCCGTTTTGATAGGTGAAGCACTCACAGCTGAGAAGCTTATATACATTCTTAAAAAGCGTTTCATTGTCGGGTATATATTCGAATGACATATACTCGGGTATTCTCGCGGTGTTAAGCTCCTTTTTAAAAGACGGATGCGGCAAAAAGCTCTTGATTTCGGAGCCGAAAAGGAAGGTGTCGCCGTTAAGGTAATAATAAAACGGCTTAATGCCGAAAATATCCCTTGCGCCGAAAAGATTTTTTTCGGTTTTATCCCAGATAACAAAGGCAAACATTCCGCGAAGCTTTGAAAGCAGACCCTTGCCGTATTCTTCATATCCGTGAAGCAAAACCTCGGAATCGGTACGGGTTTTAAAAATATGCCCCGCCGCCTCAAGCTCGGCGCGCAAATCCATAAAGTTGTAGATTTCGCCGTTAAAGACAAGCACCTTTGTGCCGTCCTCATTCTCAATCGGCTGGCTGCCGGTATCGAGGTCGATTATGCTCAGGCGGCGAAAGCCGAGAGCTGCGCCATCCTCAACATAATAATCCGCATCGTCGGGTCCGCGGTGGATTATCGTGTCCGCCATCTCTTTTATACATGAGCCGTCGCTTTTAATATCACTGTCAATGTAGCCAACAAATCCGCACATTATGCTTCCTCCGCATTTTCGCAGTATTCTTGCTTTAATTTTTTACCCGAGCACTCAATGGTTCTTTTTGCAAGCACCTCAAGAGCGTCAAGCACATCGTTATCGTTAATATCACCCTGCTTTTTTGCCAGTGAAAGCTCCGTGCAGGCAAGCAAAACACACTCGCACCCCTTAGCCCTCAGATGCTCGATTATCCCCTTAAGCGCCTCGGGCGGCGCGGTTTTGCCCGCCTTGACCGTGTCGTAAATCAGGCTCATGGTCTGCTTCTGGACTTCGGCATCGGGAACAACACATTCAATCGAATGCTCCTCGCACGCCCTCGCGTAAACCCCGCCCGCGACAGTTCCGTCCGTCGCGAGAAGGCCGAGCTTCCTGATGCCCTTAAAGCGGCGCGCCGCCTCTTCAACGGCGGCGGTCACCATGTTAAGTACAGGTATATCAACGCTTTGGGCAATCTCTTCATAAAAGAAATGCGCGGTGTTGCATATAACCGCGACAAATTTCGCGCCCGCATTTTCGAGCATTCGCGCGTCATCAATAAGCACCGGCAGCGGTGAGCAGTCGCTCGAGCCGCATATGAACGCGGTCCTGTCGGGAATCGTTGCGTGGTTGAGTATTATCATGTTGATATGCTCGCTGTCGATTGCGGCATCGGTCATGTCAATCACACGCTCGTAAAAATATGCAGAAGACATAGAGCCTATGCCGCCGATGATTCCGGCTGCGTTTTCAATCATTGTGTATCTCCCATTTTATAAAATACGAGTGAAGGGCAACGCTTTATTTATAATACTTGTTGAATTTCTTAATCTGGTTGAATGAATACGCCGCGGCGTAAACGCGCCTTTTGAGCGTCATATCGGGCTCGCAGAGGATGGGGTTACTGACTTTTTTCTCTTTATATAATCTCATGGCGCGGGCTTTAAGCTCCTCGTCTTTAACAAACTTCTTGATAACATATTTAGGCACAAAGGTAAAAAGATGCTCTTTATCAGCGACCGTAAGACCTTCAAATTCCTTGTTGTAGATATAATCGTCAATAAGGTATTTCACGGCGTTGAAGCCGCTGCCCGTGACATAATAATTACTTCTGCCTAAGCGAATATTTATTTCAAAGAATTTATACTTGCCGTCGCGCGGGTCATATTTTAGGTCAAAATTTGCATAGCCAACATAGCCTATATACTCAAGGAAGCGGCGCGCCTGATTGACAACCTCCATATCAACCTCGTTGATGATAGCGCAGGGGTTGCCGAGCGCAGAGGGGGTGTGCTCCTCAAGCAGAGTATGACCGAGCGCCGCAAAGCGCACAACAGAGTCCCTGTCGCAATAGCAGGTCAGCACACGCATACCGCTGTCGTCGCCGGGTATCCTGTCTTGAACAAGGAATTTATAATCATAGCTGCTCGTTGCGAGGTTTGCGAGCATTTTTTCGAGCTGCTCCTTATTATCAAAGGTGAAAACCTTCTTTTTGCCCTCAAACTTAGCGTAATGGTAAAGCGCGCTGTTAGCTGTTTTGGCGATAATGGGGTACTCAAAATCAAAATCGAGCGGAGTTTTTTCTTTGCAGTCGTAAACGAAGGTTTCGGGGTAAGGAATGCCCAGCTCACCGATGATTTCATAGAACTTGTCCTTGAGGACAATGTTGTTCATTAGCTCCTCATCGATATAGGGGATGATGTAATACTTTGAGAGCATCTCCTTATTCTCGATAAGGATGCGGACATACCAGTCGCCGCAGCCGAGGATAAGCAGCTTCTTGTTTTTGGAATATTTCTCGCCCACCTCCATAAGCGCGGGCAAAAGCACCTCAACGCTTTCGAGGTTCGGGTAATAAATGCTTTCGCAGAGCTTACTCATAACCACAGGACCGCCCTGCGACATATTCAGAGAGAGGGATTTAATCTGATATTCCTCATAGAATGAGCGCACAAGGCTGTAAGCGGTAATGTCGCCGCCGAGAATCACGGGCAGAAATTCATATTCCTTAAATTCCATATACTTTCCTCTTTTTGATTACTTATTCTCTTCGTTTTTCACATCGTTTTTTATAACTTCACGGGCAATATAAATCGGTCTGCCCTTGGTTTGAATATAGGTCCTCGCGATGTATTCGCCGATTATGCCGATGCAGCAAAGCTGAATGCCGCCCAGGAGCAGAATCAGCACCACAATTGTCGCGTAGCCCTCAACATTAATGCCGAACGCGAGCTTTTGCACCACCACCACGACAAGGTAAATGATGCTCAAGACCGATGTCATAATGCCAAGGATTGTCGCCACACGAAGCGGCGCTGTTGTAAAGGCAAGAATGCCCTCAAGTGCGTATTTGAACAGCTTGCGAAACGACCACTTTGAACTCCCCGCTGCTCTTTCCTCCGCCTTATAGGGAATATACTTTGTGTTGAAGCCCACCCACGAGAAAATGCCCTTTGAGAAGCGGAAATACTCCTGCATTTCGAGTATAGCCTCAACCATTCGCCTGCGGAAGGTCCTGAAATCGCTCGCGCCCTGAGCAAAGCTGGTATCGGAAAATTTATTAATCAGCCTGTAAAAGCTGTTTTTAAAAAATACAAGGGGCTTACTTTCGTTTCTGTTTTCCTGATATGCCGCCACACAGTCATATTCCTGCTGAGTATCAAGTATTTTCACCATCTCGAGCGCAATTGACGGCCTTTGCTGAAGGTCCGCGTCGATAACGGTAACATAGTCGCCCTCCGACTCGCGCAGCCCCGCGAACATAGCGGCCTCCTTGCCGAAGTTGCGTGAAAAATCAACAATCTTCAGCCGAATATCGCCGCCGCAAAGCTTCTTAAGCTCGCGCAGTGTTCCATCACTGCTGCCGTCGTTAACAAACACAAGCTCATAATCAAATCTAACGCCCGCAAAATCGGACTTGACGGCGTTATAAAACAGGGGAATGTTAGGCTCTTCGTTATAGCAGGGAACAACGAGTGAAAGCTTCATACCGTAACCGTCCTTTATTTTTTATAAAAAGCAGCAGCCTTCTTAACTTCATCAACCTTGTCCGTCTTTTCCCATGACACATCAAGGTCGGTCCTGCCCATATGGCCGAGAGACGCAACCTGCCTGTAAATGGGCCTTAATAAATCGAGGCTTTTGATTATCCCCGCGGGGTGGAAATCAAACACCTTCTCGGCGATTTCGGCGATTTGCTCATCGTCAATAATGCCGGTGCCGAAGGTATCAACCATAATTGATACGGGCTCCTCTATACCGATAGCGTAAGCAAGCTGAAGCTCGCATTTTTTGGCAAGCCCTGCCGCAACAATATTCTTTGCCGCGTACCTTGCCGCGTATGCCGCCGAGCGGTCAACCTTTGTGGGGTCCTTGCCGCTGAAGCAGCCGCCGCCGTGGCGCGAATAGCCGCCGTAGGTGTCAACGATTATCTTGCGCCCTGTAAGTCCGCTGTCGCCCTGCGGGCCGCCTGTAACGAACCTGCCCGTGGGGTTAATATAATAAACCGTGTTTTCATCTATCAGCTCGGCGGGCACGGTGGTTTTAATCACCTTCTCTATTATGTCCCGGCGAATCTGCTCAATACTGACATCGGGGTCGTGCTGTGACGACACAACAACCGTATCAACGCGAACGGGCCTGTCATTTTCGTCATATTCAACCGTAACCTGGCTTTTGCCGTCGGGGCGAAGGTAGGTGAGCTCGCCGCTCTTGCGAACCTCGGTAAGCTTCGCGCAAAGCTTATGGGCAAGTGAAACAGGCAGCGGCATAAGCTCGGGCGTTTCATCGCAGGCAAAGCCGAACATCATGCCCTGGTCGCCCGCGCCCAGGCGGTCAACGCCCATTGCAATATCGGGCGACTGCTCATCTATAGCGGTAATAACGGCGCAGGTGTTGCCGTCAAAGCCTTTGTTTGCGTCATCGTAGCCGATATCGCAAATAACCTGTCTTACTATTTTGGGAATATCCACATAGCAGGATGTGGTAATCTCGCCCATAACGAGTACCATTCCCGTTGTGCAGCAGCATTCACATGCAACTCTGCCGGCTTTATCCTGAGCAAGAATCGCGTCAAGCACCGAGTCAGAAATCTGGTCGCAGATTTTGTCGGGATGCCCCGGAGTTACGGATTCGGATGTAAAAAAGTGATGCGCCATAATTTATCCTTCCTTTCGATTGGACAAGGCATTAATTTTAACTATCATAAAAATAACTTACCCTTTATTATACACTATAATAATACAATATTCAAGCAATTATACAATTATTTCCGCTAATTCACGGGGGTTTTCAGCAATATAATCCGCGTTGTTCGCCTCAAGCACCTCGCGTGAACGAAAGCCCCAGGTGACACCCGCAAACGGCAAATTTGAATTATGAGCCGTCTTGGCATCAACATCCGAGTCGCCGACATAGATTGCCCTGTCGGCAGGAACGCCAAGTCTCTCGAGTGAATCAAGAACGGAATCGGGCGCCGGCTTAAGCCTCACGCCGTCGCGAGCGCCCACAGCGATACCGTATAGTCCGCCGAAGTATTCCTCGCAAAGCAAATTTGTCTGAAAATCGGGTTTGTTTGAGACCACGGCGGTTTTAATCCCCGCCTCTTTAACCTGACGGAGAAGCTCGGTTATCCCCGGATAAGGCGCTGTTTTGTTGCGGCTGTTTTGAGCGTAATGTTCTTTAAATATGCCGAAGCAGCGCTCGAATTCGGTGTCGGGCGTTTTGGGCGGCAGGCTGAGAAGCAAAAGCTGCTTTGTGCCGTTACCCACAAAATCGCGTATTTCGTCAAGCCCCCTCTGAGCGTAACCGCAGCGGTCAAGCGCGTAATTCACGCTGTCGCGTAAGTCGTCAAGAGTATTAAGCAAGGTACCGTCAAGGTCAAATATTACGGCTTCATATTTCAACATAATCTTCCTCTGATTCTGAATTTATATAGTTAAACAAAAAGCGGCAGCAACATAAGCACTGCCGCAAAATATTATTTAAACTTATTGAAAAAACCGCCTTTTTTGTCGCCGTTGCCTATAGAAGCGCCGCGCTTGACGCCAAGCTCTTTTTCAAGCTCAGCCAAAAGCTCTCTCTGGCGCTCGGTAAGATTCTTGGGAACATCGACAATAACGCGGATAAGCTGGTCGCCTCTGCCCCTGCCGTTAAGAATGTTGATGCCCTTGCCCTTCAGGCTGAAGACCGTGCCGGGCTGTGTGCCCGCGGGCAAATCAAACTTAACATTGCCGTCAAGGGTAGGAATCTGAATGCTGTCGCCGAGCGCCGCCTGGGTATAGCTGACGGTCTGCTCGCACCAGACATTATAGCCCTCGCGCTCAAAGAACGGATGGGGGCGCACAAACACGGCTACTCTCAGGTCGCCCTTCGGACCTCCGTTAATACCCGCGTTGCCCGCGCCGCTGACGTTGAAAACCTGCCTGTCATCAATGCCGGCGGGTATGTTGACCTCAACATTCGTGTGCTTGCCTACCCTGCCCTTGCCCGCGCATTTCGGGCACGGCTTCTCAACAACCTTGCCCTTGCCCGCGCACTTGGGGCAGGCCTTCTGTGTTGAGATAACGCCGAAAGCCGTACGCTGCTGAACATTCACGAAGCCTCTGCCGCCGCAATCGGGGCAGGTTTTGGGCGAGGTTCCCTTTTGGGCGCCCGAGCCACCGCAATCAGGGCAAGAGTCAATGCTGTTAACCTCAACCGTTCGCTTGCAGCCCTTCGCCGCTTCCTCAAACGAGATGGTGACGCGCGCCTGAACATCCTCGCCTCTGCGCGGCGCGTTGGGGTTTGCCTGCCTGCCGCCGAAGCCTCCGCCGCCGCCGAAAAAGCTGCCGAAAAGGTCGCCGAGGTCAAAGTCAAAGCCTGCGCCGCCGAATCCACCTGCTCCCTGCCCCGCGCCGTAATTCGGGTCAACGCCCGCGTGGCCGAAGCGGTCATAGCGCGCTTTTTTATCGGCGTCGGAGAGCACCTCGTACGCCTCGTTTGCCTCCTTAAATTTCGCTTCGGCACCGGCATCGCCCGGGTTCAGGTCGGGGTGATATTCCTTTGCCTTTTTGCGGTATGCTTTTTTAATTTCATCTTCCGAGGCGCTCTTATCAACGCCGAGCACCTCGTAGAAATCTCTTTTATCGGCCAACGCAATTGCTCCTTTTCAGCATAAACGGGCGGGGGATTTTACTCCCCCACCGTTAAACTTATTAGTCAAAATTATCAGTTGTTGTCATCGTCAACATCGGTGTAGTCCGCCTGAGTGTATCCGTCATCCGGTCCGGGAGCGCCCTGCCCGTTATTGGCGGCTTCGGCGGCGGCTTTATAAAGCCTCTCTGACGCCTCGTAGAACTCCTTCGTCAGCTCCTCCTGGCGGCTCTTGATGAGGTTGGTGTCCTCACCCTTGAGCGCATCCTTAAGCTGCTCGATTTTTTCGGTAATTCCTGTCTTTTCATCTTCTGAGAACTTGTCGCCGTCATCCTTAAGGAGCTTCTCGCACTGATAAACCATCTGGTCTGCCGAGTTGCGGGTGTCAACCTCCTCGCGGCGCTGTTTATCCTCCTGTGAAAAACGCTCGGATTCGGCAACCGCCTTTTCGATATCCTCTTTTGACATATTGGTGCTCGAGGTAATTGAGATCGACTGCTCTTTGCCGGTGCCCAAATCCTTGGCGGAAACATGAACGATGCCGTTAGCGTCAATATCAAAGGTTACCTCAATCTGAGGCACGCCCCTGGGAGCGGGCATAATGCCGTCAAGGTGGAAGATGCCGAGAGTTTTATTGTCTTTGGCGAAATCTCTCTCGCCCTGAAGCACATGGACCTCAACGGAGGGCTGATTATCGGCCGCCGTGGAGAAAACCTGGCTCTTCTTAACGGGGATGGTCGTGTTTCTGTCGATAACCTTTGTATCAATGCCGCCCATGGTTTCAATGCCGAGTGAAAGCGGTGTAACATCGAGCAGAAGCAGGCCTGTAACCTCGCCGCCGAGAACGCCCGCCTGCAGCGCGGCGCCGATGGCAACGCATTCATCAGGGTTGATTCCCTTGAAAGGCTCTGTGCCCATGAACTTCTTAACAGCTTCCTGAACGGCGGGAATTCTTGACGAACCGCCGACCATAAGAACCTTGTGAATTTCGCTTGTCTTAAGACCTGAATCCTTCATTGCCTGGCGAACGGGGCCCATGGTTGCCTCGACAAGGTCAGCTGTGAGCTCGTTGAACTTCGCTCTGGTGAGAGTCATTTCAAGATGCTTCGGGCCGGCGGCGTCAGCGGTGATGAAGGGAAGGCTGATGTTGGAAGTGGTAACGCCCGAGAGCTCGACCTTTGCCTTTTCTGCCGCCTCTTTAAGGCGCTGCATGGCCATTTTATCGCCGCGAAGGTCAACACCCTGCTCTTTTTTGAATTCATCTGCAAGCCAGTTAATGACTCTCTGGTCAAAATCGTCGCCGCCGAGCTTGTTGTTGCCGGCAGTGGCGAGAACCTCCTGAACGCCGTCACCCATCTCGATGATGGAAACATCAAATGTGCCGCCGCCAAGGTCGTATACCATAACCTTCTGGTCTGTTTCCTTATCTATGCCGTAAGCAAGAGCCGCCGCGGTGGGCTCGTTGATGATCCTTTTAACATCAAGGCCGGCTATTCTGCCCGCGTCCTTGGTTGCCTGGCGCTGCGAATCGGTGAAATACGCGGGAACGGTAATAACCGCCTCGGTCACCTTCTCACCGAGATAAGCCTCGGCATCGGTTTTAAGCTTTGTCAGAATCATTGCCGAAATTTCCTGCGGGGTATACTTTTTATCATCGATTTTTACTTTATAATCCGAACCCATCTGCCTTTTGATTGACGAAACCGTTTTGTCGGGGTTTGTGATAGCCTGACGCTTCGCAACCTGACCGACCATTCTCTCGCCTGATTTGCCGAACGCGACTACGGACGGTGTGGTCCTCGCGCCCTCAGCGTTCGCGATAACGACGGGCTCGCCGCCTTCAATAACTGCTACGCATGAATTTGTTGTGCCTAAATCAATACCAATAACCTTTGACATATTATTTTCCTCCAACCTAATATTGTTGTTTTAATTTTATCGTTAATTTGCAACCTTGACGGTGGCAAATCTTATGACCGTTTCACCGAGCTTATAGCCCTTTGAAAAAACCTCGCTGACAACATTCTCGCCGAGCGACTCATCCTCAACATGCATAACGGCGTTGTGCATTGACGGGTTAAATTCATCCCCTGCTTCGCCGAAGGCCGTTACGCCTTGCTTCATAAGAATATCCATCAGAAGCGTGTAAATCAAATCAATTCCCTTTTTGTAATCCTCAAAGCCCGCGTTTGTGTTGAGCTTCGCACGCTCAAAATTATCAATTACCGGAAGAAGCGTTTCAATCATATCCACACGCTCCAGGGAGCGTATCTCCTGCTTCTCCTTTTGTGAGCGTTTGCGGAAATTGTCGAATTCCGCGTACAATCGAAGGAACTGATCGTTCTTCTCCGCAAGCTCTTTTTCGAGCTTTTCTTCTTTAGTTTCCTCAGGCTCAGACTCGCAGACCTCAGTTTGAGGCGCCTCTTTTGTTTCTTTTTCCTTCTTCAAGTCTTTATTCATCCTTTCGTTTTTGCATAAATATCATTCCTCAAGCGCCTGAGTAATCAGACTGCCCACAATGTCGGTCAGGTAGCGCACGCTGGGAATTATCTTTTCGTAATCCATTCGGGTTGGACCTATAAGACCAATTGTCCCCGCATCCTTACCGTTTACGCAGTATTTCGCCGCGATGACGCTCGAATTCTGTAGCTGACGGTAGAGGTTTTCGCTGCCGATTTTAACATCAAATCCGCCGTGAATGTCGCCGAAAACGCGGCTTATCGGCTCAATATTGTTGAGAAATTCCATAAGCTCCAGCGCGCTGTGACCGTAATCGCCGTGGCTCAAGAGATTTGACTGCCCCTCAAGCTTGATTTGCGCCTGCGCCGCGCTTTGAGCAAGCTCGCTCGCGGCGGCAAGCAGCGGCAGCATCGTAATCGCATCGGGGCCGAGTGACGCGGCGGCGGTCTGCATGGTGGCAACCCCGATTTCCGACACAGATCTGCCGGCAAGGGTTGAAGCGGTGATGTTATAAAAAGCCTCATAAATTCGCGGTGAAAGCTCGCAGTCGAGCCTGCAGAGTCTGCTCTTGAGCATACCGTTTGAGGTGAGCAGCACAAGCATTGCCGTGCGCGTGCCGACGGCAACAAGCTCAACCCGTCGGATTATCGAACATTCGCCCGGCGGAGTAGTTGAAACCGCTGCGCAGTTTGTCATCTCGGCAAGTATTTCGCCCGCCTGAGCAAGAAGTCTCTCGGGGTCGCCCGCGACCGAGGATATACCCACCTCGATAAGCCTGCGGTTAATATCGTCAATCTCGCGGTTCTTCATGAGGTTATCTATATAATACCTGTAGCCCTGACTTGACGGAACTCTGCCCGCCGAGGTGTGGGGCTGCTCAAGCAGACCCATGGCGGCAAGCTCGCTCATCTCGTTGCGTATTGTCGCCGAGGAAACATTCAAGCCCGATGATGAAATAAGCCCTTTTGAGCCGACAGGCTCGCCGGTCTTAATATACTGCTCAACAACAGCTGCAAGAATGAGCTTTTTTCTTTCACTCATTTCAGACATTTGCTTCGCCTGCCTTTCTTCAGTGCTAAGATTAGCACTCCATTGGTTAGAGTGCCAATTTCAATACATACTATACGCTGTTCGGAAAGATTTGTCAATATTCAATTGTAAACTCTTTGTTAATGTTTGCGGCTGATAAATCACCGCTCGACAATATTTTAATATTCCCTCATATTGATAAATAAAAAGATACACCAAAATTATAATTAATTGTTGACCTATCGGGTCAGATTTGATATTATAAATTTAATTGTATCTGCGCTTATATGATTTGGAGGATGATTATGGCTAAGGGCGGCATAGGCAACGCGATTAAACGCGGAATCGGCATTGAGGGCAGCGTTAAGGAAACTCTCCTGCCAATGATGGGCTACAACTCGGCAAGTATCCTTTTTGGCGGCGGCGGTTATATTTTATCGCTGTATTTCCTGTCATTTTTAACGGAGGTTGAGGGTCTTGACTCCGCGCAGGCGGGTATTGTAATGCTTGTTGCTCAGATTTGGGACGCGATTACCACACCTGTTATGGGCATCATCACCGACCGCACCCGCTCAAAATACGGCAGGCACCGCCGTTATCTGCTGTGGGGCGTTGCGCCGATTGCGGTTTCTTATTTTATGATGTGGAACTCCTTTGGCATATCGGGGCTCAATAACCCCACCTACACGATGATTTATTATATTGTGGCGTATCTTCTCTTTAACGCCGCTTTCACGCTTGTCACTGTGCCTCACACGGCGATGCTACCCGAAATCGCGCCGGGTTACTTCTTGAGAACTCAGTATAATTCTGTGCAATACATATTTAATTCCGTCGGTATGATTTCTTCGTTCATGCTCGTTTCGATATCAACAGGCTTCATTAATACGCAGGCGTTTGACTCGGGAATGCGGCCTAAGTTTATGTTCCTTGGTTTTATTCTGTGCCTGTGGTTCTCGCTGCCGCTTCTTGTCACCTACAAAACTACCAAAGAACAAAGCTCACTCAATATGGTTGTGCCTCCCCTGAGCTTCAGCGAGCCCTTTGAGGAATACAAGCTGGTGCTCAAGAATAAATCCTTCCGCCAGTATTTTTACATGAGCTTGTTTTATATGATGTCAAAAGGCTTTTATTCTAATACCGACCAATATTTTATAAAATATATTGCGAAACGCTGGGATAAATTCAACCTTGTCACCACCATCTCCGGAGCGGCAGAGGCATCGGGCTTCCCGCTTAACTACTGGCTGACAAAGCGTTTCGGCAAGCAGTTCTGCGGCAAGCTGTTAACGCCCCTTATGCTGTTGGGCATCATAATTAATTTATTCATCACGCCAAAGAGCTCGGTCGCTCAGCTGTTTATCGGCGCCATTCTTTATAATTTCGGCTTTTCGGGGCCTGGCTTCGTTGCTACCAATGTTCAGCCCGATGTTACCGATGTTGACGAGCTTATCACCGGCAGGCGCAGGGAGGGCGTTATCGCCACCTTCAGTTCTTTTGTCAAGAAGACAGTCGGCGGCTTGATGGCCTCAATGGTAGGCTTTATTCTCAAGGCCTTTGGTTTCCAGACAGGCAAGAACGAGAGCTTCATTCAATCCGCAAGCGCGGTGCGCGGAATCAGAATCACCTTCATCGTGCTGCCGATTATATTTGAAATTGCCAACTACATAATGATTTTCCGCTACAAGATGACCAAGGGCGACCATCAAACCATCAAACGCCTGATTGCCGAGAAGAAAGAAAACGGCTTCGTCGAGGCCTCGGATGAAGAAAAGGCTATGTGCGAGGAGCTCTCGGGTCAGAAATGGGAAGATATGTGGATAAGTAAAGGCGAACCCGCCATTTTAACGGAGGTATAATTTATGTCAAACGAGATATATGAGTACGCAAAAAAGCAGTACGCCGCGATAGGTATAGACACCGATGAGGTAATCAAGAAGCTTCTTTCGGTTAAAATTTCAATCCACTGCTGGCAGGGCGACGATATTAACGGCTTCGAGGGCAGGAGCGAGCTTTCGGGCGGAATTGCCGCAACGGGCAATCACCCGGGCAAGGCGCGAAACGCCGATGAGCTTATGAGCGACCTTGACGAGGTTCTCAAGGTTGTACCCGGTAAGCATAAAATCAATCTGCACGCTATTTATGCCATTACGGATGAAACGGTTTCGAGGGATAAGCTTGAGCCGAAGCATTTTGAGAAATGGGTTGAATTCGCCAAGGCTCGCGGGCTCGGGCTTGATATTAACCCCACGCTGTTTTCCCATCCCCTTGCGGCGGACGGATTAACGCTATCGCACCCTGATGAGAAGGTGCGCCGCTTCTGGATTGACCACTGCAAGGCTATGCGCCGCGTAGGCGAGTATTTCGGCAAGGAGCTCGGCATCACCAGCGTCAATAACATCTGGATACCCGACGGCTACAAGGATGTTCCCGCCGACCGTTTGGGCCCGAGGCTTCGCTTAAAGGCGTCGCTCGATGAAGTTTTATCGGAGCCGATTGATAAAAAATATCTTATTGACACCGTCGAATCCAAGGTTTTCGGTATCGGCGTTGAATCCTACACCGTCGGCTCGCATGAATTCTATATGAATTACGCCGCCACGGGCAAGGCTGTTTGCCTGCTTGATAACGGTCACTACCACCCGACCGAGGTTGTATCCGATAAAATCCCCGCTATGCTCGCGTTTTCGGATAAGCTCGCGCTCCATGTAACGCGCGGCGTCAGGTGGGACAGCGATCATGTCGTTGTTTTTGACGACGAGCTTAAAGAAATCGCGAAAGAAATCGTGCGCTGCGGCGCGCTTGACAAGGTTATTGTAGCCCTCGATTATTTTGACGCGAGCATTAACCGCGTTCTCGCATGGGCAACAGGAATCCGCAACATGCAAAAGGCTCTGCTTTTCGCTCTGCTGCTGCCGCACGATGAGCTTAAAGCGCTGCAGGATAAAGGCGATTTCAGCCGACTGCTTGCATATAATGAGGAATTAAAATGCTATCCGTTCAACGCCGTTTGGGATTACCTTTGCGAGACTCAGGGAGTCCCCGTTCGCGAGAAATGGATAGACGAGGTTGAGCAATACGAAAAAGATGTGCTTTTCAAAAGAGCATAAGGAGTAATTAACTTGGCTGTTACAAAGGAATCTATAAGGAATTTTTGTATAATAGCGCATATTGACCACGGCAAATCCACCCTTGCCGATAGACTCTTGGAGCTGACGAATTCCGTTGCTTTGCGCGATATGACCGAGCAGCTGCTCGACAAAATGGATTTGGAGCGCGAACGCGGAATAACCATTAAGGCGCACCCCGTCAAGCTCAACTACAAAGCCTCCGACGGCAAGGAATACATACTTAATTTAATTGACACCCCGGGTCATGTTGACTTTAACTACGAGGTCTCTCGCTCGCTTGCCGCCTGCGAAGGCGCTTTGCTTATAGTTGACGCTTCACAGGGCGTTGAGGCGCAAACGCTTGCCAACACCTACCTTGCCCTGAGCCACGACCTTGAAATTGTGCCTATTATTAATAAAATCGATTTGCCCTCCGCCGAACCCGACAGGGTTGCCGCAGAGGTCGAGGACATTATCGGGCTCGATTGCTCCAACGCACCACGCATCTCGGCAAAAACAGGTCAAAATGTCGAGGAGGTGCTCGAAAAAATTGTTGCCGAAATACCCGCACCCAAGGCGGATGACACCCTGCCGCTTCGCGCGCTGGTTTTTGACTCGGTTTATGACAGCTACAAGGGCGTTATCGTTTATGTTCGTGTTATGGAGGGCAAGCTCAAGGCCGGCGACACCATGCGAATGATGGCAAACGGCGCGCAGTTCGGCGTGGTTGAGGTCGGCTATATGCGCGCGGAGAGAATGGAGCCTGCCGCGGAGCTTACAGCAGGCGAGGTCGGTTACATAACCGCTTCGATTAAAACAGTTGGCGATGCTCGGGTCGGCGACACCGTTACCTCCGCCGAGCACCCTGCCGCCGAGCCTTTGCCGGGCTACCGCAAGGTTAACCCCATGGTTTTCTGCGGTATCTACCCCGCTGACGGCGCGGACTATGAGAATCTGCGCGATGCGCTCGAAAAATTGCAGCTTAACGACGCGGCGCTGACCTATGAGCCTGAAACCTCGAGCGCTCTGGGCTTCGGCTTCCGTTGCGGTTTTTTGGGGCTTCTTCACCTTGAAATTATTCAGGAACGCCTTGAGCGTGAATATGACCTTGACCTTGTCACCACCGTACCGAGCGTTATTTATAAGATTCACCTTTCAAGCGACAAATCGGTGGTTGAAATTGATAACCCCACCCATTACCCCGACCCCGCGATAATAGATTTCTGCGAGGAGCCTTTCACCGACGCGCACATCTTCTCCCCAGCGGAATATGTAGGTACGATTATGGATTTGTGTCAGGACAGGCGCGGCGTGTTTAAAAACATGGACTATGTTACCCCAGAGCGCGTGGATATTCACTATGAGCTGCCGCTCAACGAGATTATCTATGACTTTTTTGACTCGCTTAAATCGAGAACGCGCGGCTACGCTTCGCTGGATTATGAAATCGCCGATTACAGGCGTTCAAATCTTGTTAAGCTCGATGTCTTGCTCAACGGCGATATTATTGACGCGCTTTCATTTATCATTCACTCCGATAAAGCCTACGGCAAGGCTCGCAAAATTGCGGAGAAGCTCAAGGATAATATTCCGCGCCAGATGTTTGAAATACCCGTTCAAATTGCAATCGGCGGAAAGGTTATTGCGCGCGAAACCGTTAAAGCGATGCGCAAGGATGTTCTTGCAAAGTGCTACGGCGGTGATATCACACGCAAAAAGAAGCTGCTCGAGAAGCAGAAGGAGGGCAAAAAGCGCATGCGCCACTTCGGCACCGTGGAGGTTCCGCAGGAGGCGTTTATGGCGGTACTCAAGCTTGACGACGATTAAGTCTGAATTACCCGTAGCGCATTATATAAGCACTTTTTAATGAAAGGCAGGATAATGTCTATGGCTCAAACGGCAAAAAGCGAAGTATATCAGGACCGGCGATACGTCGGCTCAAAAGAAACCTTCTCGTATATCCTATTCGATGTTTCAAGAAGCTTTAACATTAATCTTTACGATGAACGCTTTCGTTTAGATGTACTCAAGGTTAACCTCAAGCTGATTGCGCTTTTTAACACAATCACCACCATTTGGGATGTAATTGACGATACCTTTATCGGCACAATAGTCGATAAAACGCGCACCCGTTGGGGCAAATTCAAGCCCTACCTTGTCGCCTTTGCCATTCCGGGAACGATAGGCACCTGCATATACTGGTTGATGCCGTATTTTTTCAACAATGACCCTATGAATATGGCCAAATTCGGGTTCTGGCTGGCGCTGTCAATGGTTCGTGAGGCGGCGGGCACCTTCCGCGGCATTGCCGAAACGGGTATGCTCTCAACGATAACGCCTCACCCTGTTGACCGAACGCGCCTTATTACCAAAGCAGAGTTCTTCTCGGGTTACATGGGCGAGAAATTGCCCGAAATATTTATGGGACTTCTCATTGACTTTGTCAACCACGAGGTCATATCCGTGCCTATGAAGGGCATCTACCTCGGTATGGGCTGCTTCTGCGCTGTTTTCGGCGGTGCGATGGCTCTTTTCTTCTTCTTGACTACGCGCGAAAGAGTTGTGCAATCCGTTGACCGCCCGAGCATCAAAGACGGCATTAAATCAATCATTAATAATAAGCCCATTCTGCTCATTACTCTTTCGGATTTCCTCGGCGCATTTTCGCTTAATGCTGGTCTGAACAATTACTACATCGATGTTCTCGGCTCCGCCTCGATTAAGAACATAGTCGGCATACCCGGAGCGTTGACGGTGAACCTGAGCTATGCCTATATTCCGTGGGCAAGGCGCAAGTTCTCAACAAAGCTGTTATGGATAGTCGGCGGCAGCTGGGGCGACTTCTTGATGATGATAGTGTTTTTCATCGGTTCAATCGGCGGTGTCGGGCCTAAAGGGCTATACAATAAAAAGAGCGTTATGATTCCCGCCTTTATGGCGCAGGAAACGATATTCGTGCTTATTTTCGGTATACGAAGGGTTATCCCGCGCGAGATGTTTAATGAAGCAATGGACTACTGTGAATGGAAAAACGGCTATCGCACGGAGGGCATGACCAGCGTCGCGAAGGGTCTCGCGTCAAAGCTTGTTTCCACCGTATCCAACACGATTAAGCCCCTGATTATGAGCTATTTCGGCTACAATGTTCAGGCTAAATTCGGTCAGCAGACAGACAGGGCAAAGTACGGCTTATTTATGATGGGTACGCTTTTGCCCTTTGCGACAGGCATCCTCTCAATAATCCCGAAGCTGTTTTACGACCTGACAGGCGCGAAGCGCGAGACAATGTATGAAGAGCTTCTTGCCAGGCGCGAGCAGACCCAGGCAATACTTTCAAGAGATGACGGTGATGTCGCCGCCGAAGGATAATTTATGAATAACCCGCTCGGTCTTTACATCCACGTTCCGTTCTGCCGCGGCAAATGTCCCTACTGCGATTTTTATTCGCTCCTGCCCGACAGAGAGAAAATCGAAGAATATACTCAAAAAATATGCTCCCTCCTTGAAAAAGCGGGGGGCATATATAATACCGTTTATTTCGGGGGCGGCACGCCCTCGGTTCTCGGCGGTGACAGGATTGCTCAAATTCTGTCTTTCGTGAGCCATATCTCCGATTGTGAAATTACCGTTGAATGTAACCCCTATGACTGCGCGAGCGGCGGCTTTGATTTCAATAAAATCGCCAAGGCTGGGGTTAACCGCGTTTCGCTCGGTCTGCAGTCCGCCGATGACTGTGAACGAAGGGCTCTCGGGCGTCGCAGCTCAGCTCGGGATGTCGGAGCTGCCGTTAACTACGCAAAGGAATCGGGCATAACGAATATCTCGCTTGACCTGATGCTCGGAATTCCTCACCAAACTATTCAGTCGCTTATGGAGAGCATTGATTTCTGCTTTGAGAGCGGCGCGACGCATATCAGCGCGTATATGCTTAAAATCGAGCCTGGAACACGGTTTTTTGAAGCTCGCGATAAGCTCCAATTGCCTGACGAGGATACTGTATGCGATATGTACCTTGCCATGTGCGATCAGCTGTCGGAGCTTGGATATAAGCAATACGAGATATCAAATTTCGCCAAGGACGACTTTGAGAGCCGCCACAACCTAAAATACTGGCACTGCGAGGAATACCTCGGCATCGGGCCCTCGGCGCATTCGTTTGTTGACGGCAAACGCTTCTATTACAGCCGCTCGCTTGAGGATTTCTTAAACGGCGCTGAGCCTGTTGCCGACGGTGAGGGCGGCTCGTTTGAGGAATACGCCATGCTCGCGCTAAGGCTCAATGAGGGACTCATTTTTGAGCGTGTAAGTGAACGCTTCGGGTTCTACCCCGAAAGCGTCATAAAAAAAGCACAAGCCCCCCGGCTTGAGGGACTTGTGAATGTTACAAATAAAAATATCAGTTTAACAACAGAAGGCTTTTTACTGTCAAACAGCGTTATTGCCGAATTGATTTTGTAGCCTTTACTGCGCCGCTACCGCTTCTTCGAGGGCGGGGGCGGCTTCTTTTTCGGCGACAGCCTGCTCCTTAGCTTCGGGCAGCTCAGCCTTTGATTTTGCCACGAACATATTTATTACAGACGACGCGAAGAACAGCCCCGCGCACACAAAGATACCCCAGCCGAGCGAACCCGACGCGGCGTTGACGGTGCTTGCCTCGATAAGCGAAAGAAAGCTGTTAAAGCAATAAGCGCTGCCGAGAATAAGAATGCTCGCCACAAGGTTAGTCAGCGAAAGCCCCTTGCTGTTAAGCTTCCTGTAATTAAACATAAGGAACACAAGGCTCACCAGCAGCGACAGAGCACCCGTCACAAGAAGCCCGAGCGAAAGCGCAAACATCAGCCCCGCTTCACCTGCAATGGCTGATGACGGGAATTTAAAAATGCCGCCTATATCGAACTTCATTATGTTCATAACAAGGCTGATAGCGTTAATGGTAATATCATCCTCATAAAACGGTATCGAAACGGAGAGGTGACCGAGAGGAAGCAAAAACGAAAACAGAGGCAGAACGCTCACGGGGATACGCGCTATGCGAAGCTTTGTTCCTTTGAATGAATATTTGAATCTGTTAGTCGCGTCGTGCAGCTTGGCGAATGCCGCCTCAGCCTTAATTGAATCCTCTTCAAGGCGGCGCTCCCAGTCGTAATTCGCGATGTTGACATTGCAGGACGGGCACTCCGCTCTGACATTCCATATTTTCAAGCTGTAACCGCATTTAGGACACTTTGCCATTTAATCACCTGTATTCATAATAATCAGCGCTCTAATAATAATACTTTTTATCTGCGCTGTCAACCTTGTCCGTAATACGCGCCCGCGCCGTGCTTGCGGAAATAATGCTTCTTCTGAATGGCTTCAGAGGCAGTTGACGCTCCGAGGGCCTCGCTCATAAAAGCCATTCTCGCGACTTCCTCAAGGATAATTGAGTTGTGCGACGCGTCTTCGCAGTCTTTGCCCCATGTAAAAGGGCCGTGTGAATGAACGAGCGCGGCGGGCACGGCGTTATAGTCAATTGCCCTTTGATTAAAGCATTCCGCAATCACTCTGCCTGTGTTAAGCTCGTAATCGACCTCAATTTCTTCTGCGGTCAGGTCTCGTGTGCAGGGTATTGCGCCGAAGGCAAAATCGGCGTGAGTTGTGCCGTACGGCAAAATATCCTTTGCCGCTTGGCTGAACGCCACGGCATAGGGCGAATGGGTATGCGCTACCCCGCCAATATCGGGGAAGCTGATATAAAGCTGGATGTGAGTTGCGGTGTCTGACGAGGGCTTGAGCGAGCCCTCAATAACTCTGCCGCTCAAATCGACAACAACCATATCCTCAGCCGTCAGCTTTTCATACGGCACACCAGAGGGTTTAATAACCACAAGCCCCCTCTCGCGGTCAATGCCCGAGGCGTTGCCCCAGGTGAGAAGAGCGAGGCTGCTATTATAAAGCTCCATATTCGCCTCAAGAACCTGCCTTTTCAGCTCTTCGAGCAAAGCGTTATTCCCCCTTTGCTATCGCCTTTAGACGCTTCATAACATTATTTTCACCCCTGCCGAAATAATCGTGCAGGGTTCTATATTCGGCGTAAAGCTTATCGTAAATCGCGGAGTTCTCAATATTCGGCATATAAACAGTATCCTTCACCTTGCCCATTACGCCCGCGGCCTCATATACATCGTCGTAGCCACCGTTTGCCTTACCGGCCGCGACCGCGCCGAAAATCGCGCTGCCGAGCGCGCCGCCCTGCTCTGAGCCGGCGATTTTAACGGGCATTTTAAGCACATCGGCGTAAATCTGCATGGTCATCGGGTCCTTTTGAGAAATGCCGCCCGCGGCGTAGAAGGTATCTACATTAACATTGTTTTCAACAAAGGTTTCAACTATCATTCTTGTGCCGTATGCCGTGGATTCAATGAGCGCGCGGTAAATATCCTCGGGCTTCGACTGAATTGTAAGGCCGAGTATCATCCCCGTTAAATCAATGTCGCACAGCACCGAGCGGTTGCCGTTAAACCAGTCGAGCGCGAGCAGTCCGCTCTCGCCGGGGCGTTTAGAAGCGCATTTTTCGCGCAGAAGCTTATGTATACTGATGTTTTTGCCCTTTGCCTCGTCAATAAGCGAAGCGGGCAGGCAGTTATCAATAAACCACTGAAAGGAATCACCAACACAGCACTGACCTGCCTCAAAGCCGTAAGCGCCCGGCATAATGGCATCCGCCACAACGCCGCACATCCCCGGTACCTGCTTTTCTTCGTCGCCGAGTAGCATATGGCAGGTGGATGTGCCCATAATAGCAAGCATTTTGCCCGTGGAGTTAATGCCGACTGCCGGCACAAATACATGAGCGTCAATCGTTCCCACCGCGACAGAGGTGCCCTCCTTGAGCCCGGTAAGCGCCGCCATCTTGGCGGTAATGCCGCCTGCCTTGGCTCCTATGGGCAGAATCTCGGTGCCGAGCTTATCCTCGACAAGGTTCTCGAGTCTCGGGTCAAGAGCTTTGAAGAAGGCTTTCGGCGGATAGCCGTTCTTTTTATTCCACAGCGCCTTATACCCGGCGCAGCAGGCGTTTCGGGTTTCAACACCCGTCATCTGCCATACAATCCAGTCCGCCGCTTCAATAAAGCGGTCCGCCCTGTCATAAATTTCGGGCGCTTCCTCAAGCACCTGCCAAACCTTCGGCACAAGCCACTCCGAAGAAATTTTGCCCCCGAAGGTATCAAGCCAATCGACCTTCATTTCGCGCGCGATATCGTTCAGGCGGTTCGCCTGCGGCTGAGCGGCGTGGTGCTTCCAGAGCTTAACATAGGCGTGCTCCTCGCTCTCGTATTCGGGCAGAAAGCACAGGGGCGTGGAATCCTTGAGAGTCGGCAAAACGGTGCAGGCCGTGAAATCCACACCGACGCCGATAATGTCAGCCGCGTCAACGCCTGTCTCGGCAATGACTGCGGGGATTGTATTTGCAAGCACATCAACATAATCCTGCGGATGCTGCAAGGCCCAGTCCATACCGAGCTTCTTGCCGCAGGGCAACTTCTCATCCATAACGCCGTGGGGGTAGTCAAAAACCGCCGTGGCAAGCTCCTCGCCTGTCACGACATTAACGAGCAGCGCCCTGCCCGAGAGAGTACCGTAATCAACGCCTATCGCGTACTTTGCCATATTGTTTCATCCTTTCGCCGATTATGTGAAAAGGGACGCTATTATCCCCGAGTAAAGGCTCACGGGGTCTTTTAGATAGTTGCTTTTAATTCTGCCCACCTGATACTCATCCGCCGCGTAAACAGAAAGGCGAAGCAGCAGAGTTGTGTGGTCAAAGATTTCAAAGGTAACATTATACCCGTCGCCGCACGGCTCAACCGTGATTTTATTCTCGTTTTTGCGGCGCTCAAGGGTTTGCAGCTTTATTGCGTCATCAAGCGCCTTTTCGCGCACAGAGCGCGGAATTTCGCCCTCAATCTCATTGACCGCGGCGCGTCCGGTTTCGGTTATCGCGAGCAGACCGTTTTCGTCCGAGGTGAGGTTGCCGCAATCGAGCAGCTCGGCAAGCGCCTGACTTGCGTCAAAATAATTGGCAAGCCCGTGCATCTGCAGCACCTCAATAAGGCGCGATTTTTCGATCGGCCTGTCGAGGCTTTTGACGATAAAGCCGATAAGAATTTTAATTTGAGCAGTGTTTCTTAATCCGCCCGGCTCAACGCCCGCGGAAAAAGTATCATAGCCGAGTTCGTCCATCGCTTTTCTCCTTATCTTTATAAGTTCCTCTCGGATTTCCCGCTGATTGCAGTGAATTACGACCGTAACGGTTTTATTTGTTGCGCTTTCTGCCCTTGATATCTTTTCTTTTGTTACGGTTGGGGGTTATCGGATTGCCGTAGCGCCCGCGCTCAAGACATTCCTTGGTTAAAAACTTGTCCTTGGTCGCCCACAAGCCGCACAGGTTTGACCAGCCCTCGCAGTATGCCCTGTAATAAGAAACATTGTTGCGCTTGCGGTAATTCACAAGCGCGGGCAGACCGCACCAGATGAAAGACGGGATAGCGATTACAAGCCACCAGACCGGGCCGAGAATCGCCGACTGAATCGTGTGACCATACTCGTGAATTCTGATGTCGTGCAGGTCGTCGCCTGTTTTTTTAGCATTAATAAAGATAAAAATGCCCAGCGAAACGCCGCCGAAGTTCTTTTTATCGACATATGTAATAAACGCATTTTCGAATTTCTCGTGTTCACAGCCCTTGGCTTTCATGACCAAAAAGCCGATTAACCCCACAAGGTTTTGCACTATGCCCCATGTGAATTCATCGATGTAGAAAAGAATCTTTCTTATGGTTTTCACACATATCAAGTCCTTACATAAAATATTTCTTTCATCTTATCATATTTTTATTATAAGTGCAACACGAAAAAAGCTCATTTTGAGGATATTTTTATTTGTATATTTTTAAAATGTAATCATATTCTATTGTGAAATATTGTAAAAGCAAAGATTGACAATCAAGGCTTTGTGTGATATACTTTGCGCGTGAAAAAAGCGTATATTTTTGGTTTATTTGATATTTGTGAGGTAATTTTAATGTACGAGAAGGTATCGTCAAATTTTGATTTTGTAACGCGTGAAAAAATGGTTCTTGATTTCTGGAAAAAGAACGATATTTTTGCTAAAAGCATGGGGCAGCGCGACGGCTGCCCCGTTTATACCTTTTATGACGGACCGCCCACGGCAAACGGCAAGCCGCATATAGGCCATGTTCTCACGCGTGTCATTAAAGATATGATTCCGCGCTATCACACCATGAAGGGCAGCATGGTCCCGCGCAAGGCCGGCTGGGATACTCACGGCTTGCCCGTTGAGCTTGAGGTTGAGCGTTTGCTCGGCATTGAGGGTAAGGACCAGATCGAGGCCTACGGTCTTGAGCCTTTTATTAAAGAATGCAAAAAGAGCGTCTGGCAATACAAGGGCATGTGGGAGGATTTCTCGGGTACTGTCGGCTTCTGGGCTGATATGGATAACCCCTATGTCACCTATCACGACAGCTTCATTGAGTCCGTCTGGTGGTCGCTTAAAACCATTTGGGAAAAAGGCTTGCTCTATAAGGGCTTCAAAATAGTTCCCTACTGCCCGCGCTGCGGCACTCCCCTGTCATCTCACGAGGTTGCCCAGGGCTACAAGGATATAAAAGAGCGCTCGGCAATTGCCCGCTTCAAGGTCAAGGGCGAGGACGCTTATTTCCTCGCGTGGACTACTACGCCCTGGACTCTGCCCTCAAATGTCGCACTGTGCGTTAACCCGACCGAGGCCTATGTCAAGGTTAAGAGCGGCGAATACACCTATTATATGGCCGAGGCGCTTGTTTCAACCGTTTTGGGCGAGGATGCTAAAATAATTGAACGCTATACAGGCAAGCAGCTCGAATTCAAAGAATACGAGCCGCTGTTTAAGTTTGTATCACCCGATAAAAAATGCTGGTTTGTTTGCTGTGACAACTATGTCACCCTCACTGACGGCACCGGCATAGTTCATATTGCGCCCGCCTTTGGTGAAGACGATGCCAATGTCGGTAAAAACTACGATTTGCCCTTCGTTCAGCTCGTTGATTCAAAGGGTCTGATGACCACCGAAACTGACTGGCCGGGCGTGTTTTGCAAGGACGCGGACAAGTCTATCCTTATCGCGTTGGAAAAAGCGGGGCTGCTTTTCTCCGCTCCGCCCTTTGAGCACAGCTACCCCCACTGCTGGCGCTGCGACACTCCGCTCATCTATTACGCGAGGGACAGCTGGTTTATTCAAATGACCGCTGTCAAGGACGACCTTATCAAAAACAACAACACAATCAACTGGATACCCGAAAGCATCGGCAAGGGCCGCTTCGGCGACTGGCTTGAGAATATTCAGGACTGGGGCATCAGCCGTAACCGCTACTGGGGCACACCGCTTAATATTTGGGAATGCGAATGCGGTCACAGGCATTCAATCGGCTCTGTCGCGGAGCTTAAATCCATGAGCCCCAACTGCCCCGAGAATATTGAGCTTCACCGCCCGTATATCGACGCTGTTACCATCACCTGCCCCAAATGCGGCAAGCAGATGACACGCACGCCTGAGGTTATTGACTGCTGGTATGACAGCGGCGCAATGCCCTTCGCCCAGCATCACTATCCGTTTGAGAATAAAGAAATATTTGAGCAGCAGTTCCCCGCCGAGTTTATCTCAGAGGCGGTTGACCAGACAAGGGGCTGGTTCTATTCTCTGCTCGCTATTTCAACGCTTATATTTGATAAAGCGCCGTATAAGAATGTTATCGTTCTCGGCCATGTTCAGGATGAAAACGGTCAGAAGATGTCCAAATCCAAGGGCAACGCCGTTGACCCGTTTGATGCGCTGTCTACCTATGGCGCGGACGCTATCCGCTGGTATTTCTACACAAATTCCGCTCCCTGGCTGCCGAACCGCTTCCACGGCAAAGCCGTTGTTGAGGGTCAGCGCAAATTCATGGGCACACTTTGGAACACCTACGCTTTCTATATTCTTTACGCTAATATTGATAATTTTGACCCGACAAAGCACACGCTTGATAAGGACAGCCTGTCAATCATGGATAAATGGCTGCTCTCTCGCCTTAACACGCTCATCACGACCGTTGACAGCAATCTCGGCGCTTACTGCATCCCCGAGGCGGCAAGGGCGCTTCAAAGCTTTGTTGACGAAATGAGCAACTGGTATGTTCGCCGCGGACGCGAGCGTTACTGGGCGCAGGGGCTTTCACAGGATAAAATCAACGCTTATATGACACTTTACACCGCTCTTGTAACGGTTGCGAAGCTCGCCGCCCCGATGATTCCTTTCATGACGGAGGATATTTACCGTAACCTCGTTTGCTCGATTGATTCGTCAGCGCCCGAAAGCGTTCACCTTTGCGATTACCCCGTTTCGGATTCATCATACATTGACTCGGCTCTTGAGGCGGCTATGGGCGAGGTGCTCGACATCGTTGTGCTGGGCAGAGCCGCGAGAAACGGCGCGAATATCAAGAACCGTCAGCCGCTCGGCAAGATGTTTGTCAACGCCGATGCTTCCCTTCCCGAGGAATACATTGATATTATCAGGGACGAATTAAATGTCAAATCGGTTGAGTTTGTAAACGACGCTTCAGGCTACATTTCTTACAGCTTCAAGCCGCAGCTCAAAACGGTTGGCCCGAAGTACGGCAAGCTACTCGGCGGTATTAAAGAATACCTTTCTGCCGTTGACGGCACCGAGGCCAAAAAAGCCCTTGACGAAAAGGGTGCGCTTACCTTCACGGTCGGCGGCGACGAGGTTTCGCTCGGCGCGGATGATTTACTTGTCGACACCGTTCAGAAGGAAGGCTGCTTTGCCGTTAAGGATTACGGCGTAACAGTGGTTATCGACACAGTCCTCACCCCCGAGCTTATCGAGGAGGGCTATGTGCGCGAGCTGATATCCAAAATCCAGACCATGCGCAAGGAAGCAGGCTTTGAGGTTATGGACAGAATCACCGTTTACGCGGGCGAGAATGAAAAAATCCTCTCTGTTTTTGCCGCCAATGCTGACGAAATCAAGGGCGATGTGCTCGCGGATTCAATTATTGACGGTAAGCCCGACGGCTTCACCAAGGATTGGGATATCAACGGCGAGGCGGTCACACTCGGCGTTAAAAAGAATTAACAATAACAGGAACTCCCGAATTGATAGTCGGGGGTTTCTGCTTGTTAAGTCAAACCAAATCTTGACAGTGCGGGCCGCCGCGTGCTATATTATATTTATTATTTTTCATCAAATTATAAAGGGGTCGGTTAATATGTTTTCGGAATATCTTGACACTATCAGCTTTGTTTCGCGTTATGACAGCGAGGTCGGCGAGGCAATGGGCAGGGAGCTTACACGCCAAAGGCGCAACATTGAGCTGATTGCCTCCGAGAATATCGTTTCGCCAGCCGTTATGGCGGCAATGGGCACCGTGCTCACCAATAAATACGCCGAGGGCTACCCTGCAAAAAGGTACTACGGCGGTTGCGAATTTGTCGATGAGGTCGAGGTTCTCGCTATTGAACGCGCTAAACAGCTCTTCGGCGCGGAATTCGTCAATGTTCAGCCCCATTCGGGCGCTCAGGCGAATATGGCGGCGTACGCCGCGATCATCGAGCCGGGCGACACCGTTATGGGCATGAACCTTGCCCACGGCGGTCACCTCACCCACGGCTCACCCGTCAACGCGAGCGGCAAGCTTTATAAGTTCGTGCCCTACGGCGTTAACGATGACGGCTTCATCGATTATGACGAGCTTGAAAGAATCGCAAAAGATGTGAATCCAAAGCTGATTGTCGCGGGAGCCTCGGCTTACCCGAGAATTATTGATTTTGAGAGAATATCCGCCATCGCAAAGTCGGTCGGCGCTTATTTTATGGTTGATATGGCTCATATCGCCGGTCTTGTGGCGGCGGGGCTTCATCCCTCGCCCGTGCCCTATGCCGATATTGTCACCACAACCACGCATAAGACCCTGCGCGGTCCTCGTGGCGGTATGATTATATGCAAGGAGGAATTAGGCCCGGCTATCAACAAGGCGATATTCCCCGGCAACCAGGGCGGCCCTCTGATGCATATTATCGCGTCAAAGGCTGTTTGCTTCGGCGAGGCTCTTAAGCCCGAATTCGTTGAATATCAGAAGAAAATTATTTCAAACTGCGCCGCGCTTGCAAACGGCTTGCTCAAGAGAGGCGTTGACCTTGTTTCAGGCGGAACTGATAATCACCTTATGCTTGTTGACCTTCGCTCGCTCGGCATCACGGGCAAGGAGCTTGAGCACAGGCTTGACGAGGTTTATATCACCGCTAACAAAAACGCTATCCCCAACGACCCTGAGAAGCCCTTTGTTACCAGCGGCGTAAGGCTCGGCACCGCCGCGGTTACCTCAAGAGGACTTAACGAGCAGGATATGGATAAAATCGCCGAATTCATTCATCTGTGCGCGACCGATTTTGAAAACAGCGCCGATAAAATCCGCGCGGGCGTTAATGAAATCTGCAAAAAGTATCCGCTTTATGAATAATCTGAAAGGATATGCTTCTGAATGAAAGGTATCTTTACCGCCCTGCTCACTCCGTTCAACCCCGACTGTACGATTAATGAAAAATCTCTGTGCCGCCTTGTGGAATTCAACCTTCAAAGAGGGGTTCACGGCTTTTATGTCGGCGGCAGCACAGGCGAAAGCATGCTCATGACGAGTCAGGAGCGCAAAAGGGTTTTTGAAATTGTTAAAAGCGCATCAGGAAGCGCCGTACCGCTGATTGCCCATGTCGGCGCAATCTCAACCGCCGAAGCAATCGGAATGGCGAAGAGGGCCGAGGAGCTCGGTTATGACGCGATTTCGGCCGTAGCGCCGTTTTATTACGGCTTCACGGGCAATGAAATCAAGGGCTATTACACCGATATCGTTTCAAGCGTCAGTCTGCCGATGTTCATTTATAACTTCCCCGCCAGCGGAGGCGTGGCATTTACCCCGAGCTTTGCCAAGGAGATGTTTAAGGATGCACGCTTTGTCGGCATAAAGCACACAAGCGGCAACCTTTATGATTTGCAGCAGTTTAAGCAGGTAATCGGCAGGGATATAACCGTCTTTAACGGCTATGACGAAATCTGCCTGGGCGGTCTCTCAATGGGTGCTGACGGCGCGATTGGCAGCACATACAATTTTATGGGCAGCAAGTTTGTTGCGCTTTATAATGCGTTCCTCTCAGGCGAGATTGAGAAGGCGCAGCAGCTCCAGCGCGAGGCAAATGAAATAATCGCCCAAATGATTAAGTATGGCGTTTTCTCATGCGAAAAGGCGGTGCTAACGCATATGGGCATTGATATGGGCAAGTGCCGCAGTCCGTTTTTGCCCATTTCGCCCGAGGGCGACGCGGCAATGAAGAAAATAGCCGAAATGCTGATATAACACAAAAAGCGACATCCCGAAGGATGTCGCTTCTTTTTGTTTAATCTTATTAGCCAAGGAAGCCTAAGAAATAAACCACGATTGGTCTGATGTAGTTGGCAAGCTGCGGAAGGATGTCAGTATTTAATGATTTGAAATCTATCTGTCCAAACTTACCGAGAAGCGAAAGAATGAGCTCAGAAATGCCGTCAAAATTAATATCCATTTGTGGTTTCCCCCTTTTTCCTAATCGTGTGGTTGTATTATATATTATTAATTCAAAATTGTCAACATCTATAATGTTAACAAATAATGTCAGATATTCATTAATTACCCGAGCTTATCAATATTACGCATAATCAAGGATATCTCTGTATTTTTACGCTCAACCGTGTATGAGCCGATTTCTTTTGCGATATCCTGCTCGGCAACTGACGCGTAAAGCTCACGAAGGCAATCATCCCGATAGGCTACATAGTATTCCTCGCCCTTATCCTCAAGGCTTTCGCGTATAACCGCGAAGGCGCAGTCGTCATAGACAATCACGCTCGCGGCGCCATCCTCAAGGGCGGCAATCCGGTCGAAGAATCCGTCGGGGTAACCATTTGAGCCTCTCTTAAGCAGTGTCGAGGCGCTTGCGGTGAAGCCGAATTCGGTCGCGGCGGCTTCAAAATCCGAGGTTTTACCATAACTTGCCGTTATCTTATTGAGCGTTTGCGTCAGGTCGGCTTTTTGAAGCTGAGTCATCGGTGTGACCGAGTCCGCCGCCGTGAAATAAACGCAAACCGCCCTGAACACAACATAATTATCAAAATAAAACGCCTTTATTTTGCTTTCCGCCTCGGCATCGTTAAAGCCCTTATCGTAAAAGTGGCTGAAAAGCTTTGTTTCGTAAGCGTTTGCTGTTTCGATTTTACTTAATGTCTGGCGGGAAACGCCGATTTTTTTATAGTGATTCTCATACCGTATCCATAAATCATTGACCTTTTGAGCCACAGCGGTTTTCTCCGCAGCGGTAAGTGACAAGCCGTTTTGCTCAAAGCGTGTGTTCGCCGCGACATAGCGGGTGCAAAGCTCAACCGCCGCGTCTGCGAAATCCGCCTTTGGCGAATCATCCGTCAGCGAGTATGCCGCGGGGCGGGCAACCGCCCTGTCAAGGAAATAGGTAAAAACCTCTTCTTTAATTTCAGCGCCTGATATAACCAGAGCCACCCTTTGCTGCCCAAGGCACGAGCAAAGCATGGTGCATAGCAAGGCGGCGATACCAAGAACCGCCGAAATTCTTTTAATCATCGGTTTTTTCATTCCCTTCGGACTGCGTTGCATGATATTATAACATACATTCGACCTGTTCGCAACGCAATTAAAAATTTTTTCAAAATACCCTT
>CAYUXK010000024.1:0-30060 GCA_964448835.1 uncultured Clostridium sp.
TCGTTAATCAATAAGTGATGGTGAACTGCTGCTTCCATGTGCCGATAACCTTTGCTTCGATGAGGTTAAACATTTTCCATGCAAGCTTGCCCTGAATCAAAACGGGCTCTTTAATATCCCAAGAGGTGATTCTGCCTGTGGCGTCAACCTTAGCCGTGATTGTAGCGCCTTGATAGGTGACGGCCGCCTCGTTGAGTGTGAAGGGCTCTAAATCCTCAGCGGTAAGGTTAAGGGTATCAATGCAGGAGCCATGATGCTTGGGAACAAAGTTAATGTCGTTGCCGCTCTCACTCACGAGCTTAATAACAACCTTGTAGCCGGTGCCGTCAGCTGTGCAGGTGGCGCTTGTAACGCCCGAGGGGTCAAGCTTGCTGGCATAGGCCTGGTCATCAACGGGGAAGAAGCCGGCTGCTTTTGTTCCGTCTGTGCCGACACCATTCGCGAAGGTAACGTTTTTCTCCTTGGGGTAATCGTTGGGAAGCATATCCTCCGCTGTGCCTCTGACGGCTTCAATTGAAACCTCTTCAAGCGTGGAGGTGGTTCCCTGAACCCTTTTGACCTTCATGTTGCCCTTGTATGCCTTGGTTGCGTTTGCAGCCGTGTTATAGTATTGAACTATTGCTGCTTTGTCGCCGTTGACAGGGGCTGCAACATTGACGAGGGTTGTTGCCGGGGCTGTGGTTGCGCCCGGGATTGTGGTTACGCCTGCGGCTGTGGTTTCGCCCGAGACCGTGGTGATTTCGCCCGTGATAGCCGATGTTGTCTCCGCCTGGGTGGTGACATCTAAAGGAGTCTCGGCTACGGTTGTTGAGGTATCCTCATCTTTGCCGCAGGAGGTGAGAACCAACACGGTGCCGCAAATGAGAACAAGTGCAAGAGTAAGCGCAAGAATTTTTTTCATATAATCTCTCCTTATGTTTATTTTGCTTATATTAGAGTGTACATTATTGCATAAGCAAAGTCAAGTTTTATTAAGTGTATTCATCAAGAAAATATTGAAGAACTTTATTTGAAACAACACCTGCCGTGCCTATTCCCGAGCCCGCGTGCTCGGCAACGCAAACCACGGCAAGGGGTAAATCGTTCCTTTGGCTGAAGCCGACAAACCATGAATGAGCCGTTTCGCCGTCGGAAAGCTGCGCCGTGCCTGTTTTGCCGCACATTTCAAGGTCGGGGAACCGCCATTCGCCGTATTCGTTAACGACGCTGCCGCGCATAAGCGCCCTTAGCTTTGCCGCCGTTTCGGGTTTGATTGTTATGCCAACGCTACTTTTCTTAATCAGAGCGCCGAAAACACCGCCCGTGCTTTTGATTCTTTCCGGTGCGATGCCGTCACCATCGTTTGCGATAGCGCCCGCGAGCATAAGAAAGTGGCAGGGATTAACCAGAGTCGTGCCCTGACCGATTCCTGTCCAGCCAAGAAGGCTCGGACTTGTTATTTTTTCGTCAAAGATGCTTGGCGAAAGGCGAACATCGCCCGAGTAAATATTGGTTTCGAAGCCGAGAGCCTTTGCCGTTGCGGCAAGCTTATCAGTGCCGAGACGAACGGCAATCTGGGCAAAAGCGCTGTTGCAGCTTTTGGCAAACGCCTCTTCAAAAGTGACCTCGCCGTGAACGTCGTTACAGGTAACCGTGCCGTCGCTGAACTTACATTTGCCTGTGCAGGTAAAGGTTTGTGAATATATATCGGGTATATTTTCGATAGCGCAGGCGGCAGTAACTATTTTCATAATTGAGCCGGGCGTATAAAGCCCGGAAACGGCCTTGTCGAGAAAAACGCCGTCATATTTCTTGTTTGTGAGAAGATCGCCCGGTTTGTCATTTATATCATAAGTCGGCTTTGAAACGCTGCAAAGAAGCTCGCCGGTTTTGTAATTGTAAACCAACACGGCACCGTCATAGCCGCCAAGAGCATTATAGGCAACCTTGCACGCAACGGCGTCAATATTCAGCACAATATCCGAGCCCTTGCCGTCATTAATCAGCTTGTAAATGCCTCCCGCGAAGCTGTAGCCCGAAAGCTTGTCCCTGTAAAGGGAATGAGTTCCTGTCGAAATATAGCCCGAGGTATCGCCCACAATGTGCAGAGTTGCCCTGCGAATAGTCGAATTTTTGGCATAAACGCGCCTGCCGTCGCTGCTTGAGGCGAGCGCAAGGCCGCTTCGGTCATATATTGTGCCCGCGTTTACGATTTGACCATTTGAATAAATGTGCTTGTTCGCGCGGTTTGAGGACCATTCCCCGCCGTTTACCGCGAGGCTGACAACAAAAAGCACAGCGCCGACGCAAACTATTGCTATAAGCGCGTAAAGTACACTTGTCCTTTTCAATGTAGTTCTCATCGGCAGCCTCCTTTTTAAGCTTTACCGTTTCTTTGCGGTGGTTGTTTGGCGGTCGGTTTAGGCGAAGCTCGGCTCGCCCTCGGTCTTGATATAGGTATCGGCCTTGGCACACGCTCTGGCTCCGGCGGTTTAAACGAAAGCCCCGCCGCCTTAATATAGGCGAGCAGCCCCCATGAGCAAATCATACTTGAACCGCCGCGGCTCACAAAGGGCAGGGTAACGCCCGTGAGCGGCAAAAAGTCCGTTATGCCGAAAATATTAAGTGAAAGCTGAAACAGAAGCATCCCTGCCGCCGCGACAGCCGCTATTGCGTAGAAGCTTGAGCCTGCCTGGCGCGCGCTGCGCAGGGCAAAAACGGCAATTCCGATAAAGCACGCGAGCACCGCGAGGGCAGTAATAAGCCCCATTTCTTCGCACACCATTCCAAAAACAAGGTCGGTTGAGGCGGCGTAAACATTGCGCAGAAAGCCCCTGCCGATTCCAAGCCCGAACAGCCCGCCGCTCGCCGAATAAATCAGCACGCGCGTTTGCTGGTAGCCCGCGTCGTCCATATAATCCCACACATGGCGGTAGGCTGTGAAGCGCGAGGCGACATAAGGCTTAAAATAAATGATAAGCATAGCACCGAGAAGTGCCCCCGTGCAGATAAGAACAAGGGTACGCCAGTCGCCGGAACGCATATAGGCAATAAGGATAAAAGTGAAAAAGAATATCAGTGCAGTGCCGAAATCCTTCATAAAAAACAGCGCACCCACGCACCCCACGCAAAAAATCACATATTTTGTAAGGCTGGTGTTTGATATCAGCTTCTCTAGCGATACCGCGCCCACGAGGATGAACGCGACCTTAACAAGCTCCGAGGGTTGAATGGAGAAAAAGCCAAGGTCAATCCAGTTGAGGGTGCCGTTAACGGATTTTGCCAGCACAAGGTTAACAAGCAGCAGCCCGATTGAGCCTATCGCCGCGGGCAAACTCAGCTTGCTTGCAAAGTCAACATCGCGAAGAAGAATAAGCATGACAAGATAAACGGCAAGCCCGATGGCAATCGCCAAAACCTGCTTAAACGCATAGTCCTCGCTGTAGCTTGCGCAAAGTGTAAGCCCGATTCCGGAAAGGAAAAACGCCAGCGACTCAAGCTCAAAGTAATCGGTGCTTGTCGCAATCGCACCGATGACCATATATATCCATTCAAGCATAATATAGCCACAGAAAATGTAGACGAGATTCAGATTAATCTCGCTTTCGGCAAAGATTACGCACGCCGCGCCGAGCAGCTGAAACAGGGTTATCATCAGCATAACCGTTACATGCTTGAATTCGGGTTGCCTTTTAACAGCTTTTGCCATTCGCTCACCTCCTGTCTTTTAATTTCATATACCTTTATTATACCACGCCGCATTTAAAATCCTTGCTCTGAAAAGAACAACATCGCTTACGGATTTGTAACCTTAATGAGCAGAAGTCTGCCGCTTTGAACGCTGATTTCGGCGTAGCTACCCTTCAAAACCTCGTTGCTTATGCCGTATTGATATTCGCTGGTGATTGTCGCGTCAGTGAGAGGAAATTTCGCGTTTTTAACCATTACGCCTTTGGCGGCTTCGCCGATGTTAAGCAGAGAGAAATACGGATAAGAGTCATCCACATAAACCGTGCCTGCCGATACAATCTCCATCTGAGAAAAATCATCGGCTATTGTCCCTTTTTTGCCGATGGAATCGAGCATAAGGAGAATCGAGACATTGCCCAGGGTGTGGTCGAGCCTTCCGCCCGTAACGCCCAGCAGCAAAAAGTCCGAATACCCCCTTGAAGCCGCTTCTTTCGCGGCAAAAACGGTGTCGGTATCATCCTTTTCGCGCGGCAAGACTATGGTTTCGACAGGCAGCCCCGGGTTTTGGTACGAGTCAAAATCACCGATAATCAAATCCGGCTTCGCGCAAAGCCCCTCAATGTGCCTCAGACCGCTGTCGCAGTATACATTAAAGTCGTCTTCTTTTAAAAATCGGCGTACCCTCGCGTAGTCGCCGATGTCAGCTCCGCCGATAATAACACACCTGGCCATTAGCTTGCCTCCGTTGGAATTATTGAATATTCAGTTATAAATATAACAGGCGAATACACCAATTCGGGTATCGGCATATTCGCTCCGCTTTTTTGTTTTGTATTCTTTATTATACTCTTTGAGGTATATAAATACAAGTATTTTCTATCTGCTTGCCGCGCAAAAGGAACAAATCACGATTTCAACAGTTTATTTATTGAAATCTTGATATTCTTTATGCAAAGCGTTAATTGCGTATAAAGCTGAAAAGTTTTATAATTTAACTAATCTTTATGTATGGAGGTCATTATAATGTCAAGAGTTTTCAACTTCTCCGCAGGGCCGTCGATGTTGCCTGAAAGTGTCCTCAACAGAGCAGCGGCTGAGATGCTCGACTATAAGGGCAGTGGTCAGTCGGTTATGGAAATGTCCCATAGGTCAAAGGTTTATGAGGAAATCCTTTTCTCTGCTCAGGCACTTTTCCGTGAGATTCTCGGAATCCCTGACAATTATAAAATCCTTTTCCTTCAGGGTGGTGCCTCCACACAGTTCGCCGCGATACCGCTCAACTTTATGAACGGCTCGGGCAAAGCGGATTATATGCTTACAGGTCAGTTTGCAACCAAAGCGTACCAAGAGGCGAAAAAATACGGTGAAGCCATTGTCGTAGCGTCATCAAAGGAAAAGAATTTCTCTTATATCCCCAAGGTTACTGCGGCGGATTTTGACGCCGATGCCGACTACGCTTATATTTGCTTCAATAACACCATTTACGGCACAAAATTCCCCTACATTCCCGATACGGGCAAGGTTCCGCTCTTCGCCGATGTATCATCCTGCTTCCTTTCCGAGCCGATGGATGTTACAAAATTCGGTCTTATCTACGGCGGCGCGCAAAAGAATGTTGCCCCCGCGGGGCTTACCGTTGTTATCGTAAGGGAGGATTTGCTCGGCAACGCAAGGGATTACACGCCCACGATGCTTGATTATAAGGTTATGGCGGATAATGATTCAATGTATAACACTCCGCCTTGCTATTCGATATATATATGCAAGCTTGTTCTTGAGTGGCTCAAGAACCTCGGCGGACTCGAGGCTATGAAAATCCACAACCTTAAGAAAGCCGAAATCCTTTATAATTTCCTTGACCAAAGCAGTATGTTCTCAAACCCCGTCAACAAAGAGGACCGCTCAATGATGAACGTTACCTTTGTTGCACCAAACGATGACCTTAACGCCAAATTTGTTAAGGAAGCGTCAGCGGCGGGCTTTGTTAACCTCAAGGGTCACCGCTCCGTTGGCGGCATGAGAGCATCTATCTATAACGCCATGCCGATTGAGGGCGTTGAAAAGCTTGTTGACTTTATGGAGCATTTCGAAAAAAATAATTAAGGTGTGTTGATAATGTATAACATTCTTACTCTCAATAAAATTGCAAAATGCGGTCTTGCTCAGCTTGATAGCTCGAAGTACACCTGCTCGGATACCTGCGACGCTCCCGACGCAATCCTTGTTCGCTCCGCGGCGATGCATGATATGGCTCTATCCGATAAAACCGTCGCCATTGCAAGAGCAGGCGCGGGCGTGAACAATGTTCCCGTTGAGGCTTGCGCAGAGAAGGGCATTGTCGTTTTCAACACTCCGGGCGCGAACGCGAACGCCGTTAAGGAGCTTGTTATCTGCTCGCTGTTTATGGCGTCGCGCAAAATCGGCGAATCCCTCGACTGGTGCAAGACTCTTAAAGGCGAGTGCGATGCGGTCGGCAAGCTTGTTGAAAAAGGCAAAAGCGACTTTACTGGTCCTGAAATTATGGGCAAAACACTCGGCGTTGTCGGCCTTGGCGCTATAGGCGCGCTTGTCGCGGGCGCAGCACATGCGCTTGGTATGGATATAATAGGCTACGACCCTTATCTTTCACCCGCCGCCGCCGAAGGCCTGAGCTTCGTCAAAATTACCGATTCGCTCGATGAGCTTTACGCCACCTCGGATTATATTACCCTTCATGTTCCTCTTACTGACGGCACCCGCTCATGCATCTGCGAAAAAACACTTGCCGGGATGAAAGACGGCGTTCGTATTCTCAACTTTTCACGCGGCGAGCTTGTAAATTCCGATGATATTCTCGCGGCTCTCGAAAGCGGCAAAGCGGCGGCATATATCACCGATTTCCCCACCGATGCCCAGCTTGGCGCGAAGGGAGTAACCGCTATTCCCCACCTTGGCGCTTCAACGCCCGAGAGCGAGGATAACTGCGCGGTTATGGCTGCCGCCGAAATCGCCGATTACCTCGAAAAGGGTATTATCAAGAATTCCGTCAACTACCCCGCGGCCAAATTGCCCGATGCTTTCACCGCGAGGGTTTGCATCCTCCACAAGGCTGACGGCGCTGTTGCCGAGAAGGCCGCTGCCGCTATCAAGGCGCAGGGCGCTGCGGTTGTAAGCACCTTCACCGCCGATAAAAAAGGCTTCGCCTACACGGTAATCGATACCGATAAGGCGGTTGACGCTGCCGCTGTTGAGACGATTGACAACGTGCTTCGCGTAAGAGTACTAGGCTGATATAATATTAATTTTTTATTAAATAGCTGCCCGCGTCTTGAAAAAGGCGCGGGTTTGTTGTATTATAAAATTCAATTTAAAGTGCACATAAATAAATAAAATTTACAATTAAAAATATTTTTCGTTATGCTGCAACAAAAACGAAAGTATTTTACACTCATATATCAGAGGGATTAAGGAGGACTTCATGGACGCTCAAATCAATGAGCTTGTCTTACAGGCAAAAGAAGGTAACGCCGAAGCATTCGGCGAGCTCTATGAGCTTTACCAAAAAGAGCTGTATCGCTATGCATGCTGTGTGATTGGCTCTGATTCTTTGGCTCAGGACGCGGTTCAGGAAGCGGTGCTCAGCGCTTACGAGCAAATTCGGCTTCTAAAAAAAACCGAGTCGTTCAAGAATTGGCTCTTCAAAATCCTTTTGAACATATGCAAACGCTATTACTTACAAAGCGAACGCGCAAAATTTGTCATCGATATTGATGACGAGGGAAGCCGCGGAGTGCAGCCCGCCGCTTCTTCACCGGAGCTTTCGACAGAGTTAAAAGACGCTCTCGGAAAGCTCAATTATCAGGAGCGTGAAATCGTGCTCCTTAGTGTGTTGGGAAATTACAGAAGTTATGAAATCGCAGGAATCCTCGATTGCCCGGCCGTGACGGTACGGTCAAAGCTCAAGCGGACGTTAAAAAAACTTCGTACCCAGCTTGAGTATCCCACAGAGAAAGGTGGTGAAAATGATGAACAGAAAAAATAAGCAAACGCTCGAAAAAATCAGATTAGAGATGAACGAGGCAAACGAAAATCTGCAATTGCCCGATTCGCTGAGCACAAGCAGCGTTGTTAAACTCGCTAAGAGAAGCGCGGTTAATCAGAATCCGCAGCATCTTGACTCCCCGAGAAATGTAAGACCGCTTTACAGGATTACTGCAATGGCGGCAACGCTGGCAATCGTTATGGGCTGCGCGCTGGGAATCAGCATTATTAAGGAATCCCAGATGGATATCGCAGGCGACGATGTTATAGTAGGTGAAATCCGAAACGCGCGCAATTACGATGAAATCAAGCAGATTTTCCTCGGCCAGGCAAATAAACTCAATAACAATGACGACGAGAACGAAGGGGGTAAGCCCTCTAAAGTCACTCCCGAAACAGCAACCGATGTTCCCGTTTCCTCCGGTGTCGGCGCTACAAGCGCCGCGGTGAACCCGTGGCATGACGAAGAACTCATTGACGGTTTCGAATATGACGGCTCGGTCATCGTGAAGTCTGACGGCGAGTATATTTATATGGCGTCCAAGGCAAGCGGTATTATCCCCGGCAGGGAATCACCGCGCGTTGTTATTATGCGCGCGAATACGATTGACTCAATGCAAACCGTTACCAACATCGATCTTCCCGTTGTCGATGATGCAAAGGTTGAAGACAGTATAATCGGTCTGCGCCTTACCAACGGTAAGCTTATTGTCGTAGTCAAACGCCTATTAAACCGTGGGACAGCAAATGAGCAAACAAAAACCGTTTTGTATCTGTATAATGTTACAGACAAAAAGACACCTGTGCTTGAGCGCGAGCTTATTCAGGACGGAAAATTCGTTGACCTCTTGATTTCGGATGGCAAGCTTTACACGGTTTCAAATTACACCGTGCTCGTTGACGCAAAAAATATTCATTCGGTTGACAGCCTGATTCCGTCTTATTCGGATAACGGTGTTCTCCATTTGTTTGGCGCTCAGCAGATTTACTGCGGCGTGACGGACCCCGACTCCTCATATCTGATCATCACCACCGCCGACATTACCAACGCGGCTGCGCCTTTGGGCGCCAGGGCAATCCTCGGATGCGACAGCAAAATCTACTTTTCAAAAAACACCTTTGTTGCTACGCGACGCTATACCGATAAAAGCGCGAGCAACATTCCGGAGCAATATACGGAGCTTTATTGCTTCGCTGTAACCAAAGACGGTATCGAATTCAAGGGTTCAAATGTGGTCGAGGGTATCTCATCAGACCTTATCTCGGTTGATGAATATGACGGCAGCATTAAAATCGCCGCTAAAGACACCGTCGGCAAAAAAATAGACGAAAGCGTCTATATCTTCAGCGATAAAATGGAAAAAATCAGCAGATACTCCCGTGTTGATTGATTTGACGGGAGAAGGAGTTATAGAATACAATAATGTATATTGCTGTATGAGCGCTTTATAAGCGCGATAAGGCGGTAGCAGCTCGGCGAAAAATTGCCGGGTGATATAAAAAGGCAAGCGGTGCAGGCACAGCATCACTTGCCTTTTTCTTTGTGTATCAGAACGCAGATTTGTGTTGAATGTTCAAAGCGCATATGCTAAAATATTTTTGGAATCTATCGCTGAAAAATCGGAGTGTATTTGTTTTGAAAAAGCTGTTAAAACGCTCAATTGCTCTACTGCTTTCGGCAGTTATAATATTCGGCGCGGCTTTCAACTGCGCGGCATGGAGCTGGGTAGATTTCTTTCTGCCCGCCTCTGCCGGCTACGGCAGTGACTGGCGGTGCTGGAGTCAGGGCTCATCCGAATACAGCGCCATGGTTAGCGGCTGCCGAGTGGTTTCATATTCGAAGCTGCTTGCGGAATGCGGGATTGTTTCGCCCTCAAGCTTTAATCCCGACACGCTCTTTGAATGGGGCTGTAATAACGGCTACTGGAGTCAGAGCAGCGTATCTGAGAGGGGCACAGCGGGCGTTGCTCCTGTGAACTACGCCGCGGGGCTTGGCAAAACGCTTGTTCGCGAGGGCACGGCGGCGCTCAGCGGTACTTTGCAGCAGCAGGCGAGTATAATAATGAGCTACCTTAACAGCGGATACTATGTTATCGCCACCTGCAGCGAGCATTATGTTTATGTCGGCCGCGAGGCCTCAATTGCCGCGGGTACGCCGATTGTCATGAATTCAGGCGGCAGGGCGGCGGACAGCGCCTCGCTCATTCAGCAATACATTTCACCGCCGAGCGGCTGGGCATACAATTACACGGGTATTATTTATTACTCCTATGCTGCTTTGCCCCAAGCATACAGTGTCATCGAATTCGGCTCATACCCGCAGGGCGAGGTCAAGGATGCCGCTTTGCTTGCAAGCCTTAATTCTCTGCCGCTGAGCCTGATATCGTACAATTATTACAGCGGCAACGGCAATATAGGCTCGATGGCGCAAAGTGATTATATGAAATACGCCGATGTTGTTTTTGAAGGCGAGAAGTACCGCGCGGTTACCTTCTCAAGGTTCAGACCCAAGCTTACAATCGGTGTTAATGCCGCTTCGCACCCTAACTTATACGCGACTAATACGGTTTACTGGTTTAAGTTTGAGCCGCTACTCTGGATGGTAATCGATGAAGACAGCGGGCTTATGCTGTGTGAAAGCATAATTGATTCTCAGGCTTATAACACCGCTGTTTACGGCGTGTCGCCGTTTTACGGCAACGCAGGGCTTTCGGTTTACGCTAATAACTATGCCGCGAGCTCCATAAGGCAGTGGCTTAATAATGATTTTTATAACACCGCTTTTTCAGCCGAAGAAAAACTTTGCGTTGAAACGGCTACGTTAGAGAATTCTGCGCTCTCTGCCGAATACTCAAGCGCCGTAACCAACGATAAGGTGTTTTTACCCTCAAATGATGAAATCCCAGATGTAAAATGTGAGCAGAGGAGCGATTATGCGTCGGCGCAGGGAGCATCCGCGAGCGGCGAATGGTTAACCGGAACCGCGGGCAGCGCCTCGGATTCGGTTTGCATAGTTGACGGCGGCGGTTCAATCGTCAGCGCGCTCTCTTATGACACAAGCATCGGTATTCGCCCGGAGATTAAGCTATCCTCTTATCCCGCGTCATCCGTAGCAATCGATGCCGAGTTTAAGGATATGGAGCTTGCGATAGGCGAAAAGGCGGTTATAAGCTTCTGTGCGTCCCCGTCGGCGGCGAGGGGCTACACGGCTGAGTATTCCTGCTCTGATACCTCTGTCGCCGTCGTTGACAGCCTCACGGGCGCTGTTACCGCCGTGGGTGAGGGCGACGCGGTAATAACGGTTACAATAAGAAATGCAAACCTGAGCGCGGTTACCGATACGGCAAAGCTCCATGTTAAATCGCCCGACGCTCAAAGCGTTTTGTCCTTTTTTACAAAGCTTATCGCGTTAGCGGGCAAGCTGCTTTTGCTTTTGCTTGACATTTTCGCTTAATGCTTATATTATTTGCATATAGATTCGCCCCGAGGCCTGATTTTTCAAGCTTCGGGGCATTGTGATTTTTAGGCTTTGAAAAGGTGGTTAGTAGGGCAGAGGTAATTCCAAAGCGAACCTGAAGGTATTATTATTACATACTTTCCGGCACTTCGATTTTAAACATGGTCAGGATGTTGCTGATGGTGTTTTTAACCGCAAGGCACAGGCTCAGCCTTGCCTGCATGAGAGCATCATCCTCGCAGTTGACGCGGCAGGCGTTATAAAACTTATGGAAAAGTGTCGCAAGGTCAACCGCGTAACGGGTGATTTTGGCAGGGTCATAGTTGCGGCAGGCTGATATTATCTCATCGGTGAGCGCGGCAAGGTGGCGGATAAGCTCCAGCTCCTCGGGCTCTTTGAGCGCCTGGAGCTCCTTATTGGAGCATTCGCGCGCCGCCTTACCCTCAGCGGCGAGCTTCTTAATAATACTGCATATGCGCGCGTGGGCGTATTGGCAGTAATAAACAGGGTTCTGAGAGCTTTGCTCAACGGCAAGGTCAAGGTCAAAATCCATCTGCGTGCCCGGCTCGCGCATATTGAATAAAAAGCGAACCGCGTCAATCGGAATATCCTCAAGCAGATCAACGAGAGTTATCGCCTTGCCCGTGCGCTTACTCATACGAACAACCTCGCCGTCGCGCGTGAGGCGGACAAGTTGCATGAGAATTATATCAAGCTTGCTGCCGTCGAGACCGATTGCGTCAAGCGCACCCTTCATCCTTGCCACATGGCCGTGATGGTCGGCGCCCCAGATGTTGACCGCCCTGTCAAAACTGCGCACGGCAAATTTATTGCGGTGGTAAGCGATATCGGCCGCGAAATAGGTCGGGTTGCCGTTTGCACGGATAAGAACCTCGTCCTTTTCTCCGCCATGCTCGGTTGCCCTGTACCACAGCGCGCCGTCGCTTTCATAGGTAAGTCCCTTTGACTTCATCAGCTCAATCGTGTCGGCAAGCTCGCCGTCATTGTGAAGGGTGCTTTCAAGAAACCAAGTGTCGTATTCGATACGGTATTTTGTGAGGTTTGCCTTCATCGCGTCAATATTTTTCGGCAGCGCAAAATCCACAAGAGCCTCAAGGCGTTCCTGCTCACTCGCGCCAATATATTTATCGCCGTAAATGCTTGCAAATTCTTTCGCGCGCTGCGCGATATCCTCGCCGTGATAGCTGTCCTCAGGCAGCTCGGGGGCTTTATCGCCAAGATAAAGCTGCTGATATCTGATATTGAGCGACAGGGCGAATTTATCAATCTGGTTGCCCGCGTCATTAACATAAAACTCTCTTGTAACATCATAACCTGCTTTTTGGAGCACCGCCGCGAGGCAGTCGCCCAAAGCGCCGCCGCGGGCGTTACCCATATGCATCGGTCCCGTGGGATTTGCCGATACGAATTCAACATTAATCCTTTTGCCGTTTCCGAAATCAGAGCTGCCGTATTGAGCGCCCTTGGCAAGCACATCGGAAACAATTGAGGCATAATAGGCGGGCGAGAGATAGAAATTAATAAATCCCGCGCCTGCCGACTCGCAGCGCGATAGCAGGGTATCTTCGATGTCAATATTATCGAGTATTATCTCGGCTATTTTTTTCGGCGGCATATGCAAGTCGCGCGCCCACGCCATAGCGGCGTTAGCCGAATAATCGCCGAATTCCCTGTTGGCGGGAACCTCTATTTTAAAATCTCCGAGAGGCACAGGCGTGAAGAGCTCCTTTGAAACAGCGCGCCCAGCGGCCTCAAGGATTGAGGCGCGAATTTGATTGTGAACCTCTTTAACAATCTGTGACACTTTAACTGCACTCCTTTTCTGCCGCCTCAACCGTTATGCTTAAATCATTGACCGAGGCAAGGTCAGAATTAAAATCAACCGTGTAACGAAAATCCAGTCTTCCGCCGCTTTCGTTCATATCGGATTCTATGCTTTTTGTGTAAACGCCCATCATAAATTCGCCGAGGGGAGTTGTATAATAGCAGTTATGACGCTTGTCCTTTTCAATGATAATCTCAGTGGCGTAGAGCCCTGAGCGCGTAATGAATATACGCCTGCCTTCTTCGACGCGCAGGGTTGTGGTGCAGCCCGCAAGCTCGTCCACGGTTTCGGTGTAAACAAGCGAGTAGCCGTTTGGCATAAGGCTCAGTGTTCCGAGCGTTGTAAGCTCAGAGGTTAAGCAGTCGCCGTCAGTGTCGTGGCTATCGACTATTTTAATAAGAACCTTTTTATTTTTCATTTGAAGTCCTTTCAAAAGCAAGCGAAATCAACCTGTCAAGCAGCTCCGGATATGCGATACCTGCCGCCGCGAACATTTTTGAATACATACTTATAGGGGTGAAACCGGGGATGGTATTAATCTCGTTAAAGAGAACCGCGCCGTCACTTTTTTGGATGAAAAAGTCAATTCTCGCGAGACCGGAGCAGCCCATAAAGCCAAAAATCCTGCGCGATGCCGCCTGAACCTCGGCAAAGCTCTCGGGTGAAATGCGAGCGGGGATATACAGCTCGCTGTCGCCCGCGAGATACTTCGCGTCATAATCATAGAATTCGTTGCAGGGCACAACCTCGCCGACCATTGGAGCGATGGGATTATCATTGCCGAGAACGGCGCATTCAACCTCGATGCCGTCAATGCCCTGCTCAACAACAATCCTGCTGTCATGCACAAAGGCAAGCTCGATTGCCTTTGCCAAATCGGCGGCGGACTTAACCTTACTGATGCCTACGGATGAGCCGGCGTTGGCGGGCTTTACAAACATCGGGAAGCCGAGATACGAGGCGCATTTATCGCAAAATTCATCGGGCGAGGCGGCATATTCAAAGCTCCTTATGCCGAGCCATTTTGCCTGGGCGACGCCCTGACTGTCTGCGAGGGTGTTTGTGCTTGCTTTATCCATGCTTGTTGCCGAGGACAGCATATCGCAGCCGACAAAGGGTATGCCGGCAAGCTGAAATAAGCCCTGTATGGTGCCATCCTCGCCGTTTTTGCCGTGAAGAACGGGAAATACTGCGTCAATGCGCTCAACTTCATTTTCAGCGCCTTTCAGGCGAATTATGCCGTGATGTGAGCGGTCAGGCGAAAGCACGGCGGGGATAAGATTTGATTCGTCGGCTAACCATTTGCCGCCCGGCAGGTTGGCGATATCGCCGGTGTAGACAAACCATTTGCCATCCTCGGTGATTCCGAGCGGGACAACCTCATATTTATCACTTGGAATATTAGATATTACAGACTGCGCTGAGGCAAGCGATACCTGATGCTCGCTTGAAACACCGCCGAAAAGCACAAGAATTTTACGCATAAGGGAACCTCCTTATATATGAAAAAAATTTATTATATTGTAAATTATTGGCGCAAATATATTTTCAATAATATCACAACGCTTACCTTAAGTCAACATTTTTGCCTGAACCCACAAAGCTATGAATAATTACGATGATAACGATAAAGAGAGCAAGCCCAATCTAATTTTTTATAAAACTTTGATCGCATAAAATCTCATTTTAGCGTCATTTTCTACGGAATTTGATTATAAATTATTATTTATATTTAATATTTATTTTATATTATATATAAATTAGAAATATGGATATCTATATATATGATATAATCTATTCTATATTATAATATATAAAGGAGCATATCAATGGCTGATATTAATTCTATACTTTCTTCCATAGTCAGCGGACTTGGCGAAACACTTACACAGTGTGGCTTCACGGCTGTTATTCCGCAGGGTGTCGAGAAGGGCTCGCTCCCCGCAGTCAATCTCGGTGGCAAAATTACTGTTGAATTTAAGGGCGAGGGCAAGGCGCTTCGCCTTGAGCATTTTAATGACCGTCTGGCCCTTCTTTTTGCCGTTAAAGACGGCGAGATTGTCGATGGCGACTATTCTCAGCTGACGCTTTCGCTGCTTGACGCCGAGCAGGCGAACGAAAAAGACATCAAATATATCGTTAACGAGTTTTCGGAAACTATTATGGAGAGATTCTCCGTAGCCTCAGCGAATAAGACAAAGAATAAATTGCCCGCTCCCGTGTCCAAGGCGGCGGCAAAAAGCGGAGCAATGGCTTATGATGCAAACACCCTCGCGAATCGCCTGACCACCGTTTACGGGGATTTGAGAGCCGAATACAAGGCAAATTGCGAGCGCTACGGCGAATTCCTTGCAGAGGACTTCTTCATTAATTACGGAACCCCGGCCGTCATTGCGACAATCAAGAAGAATGATAAGCAAGAGATGAAGCGCCTGTTTAATATGCTTAATGAAATATATGATGACGGAACTAATGATATTCAGGGCCTTATTGCTGTTACAATCCTCGGCACGCTCGGCAGCGATAGCGAGCTGCTTGCCAACTGTGTTGACTATATGAGTCCGGATTTGTGCACGGCGGTTATTCAGGTCAACAAATACCTTTCCTCAAACGGCGGCAAGGGCGCGAAGCTCCGCCTTGAGAATCCGCCGAAGTACAAGCCCAAAAAGAAAAAGAAAAGCATTGTCGGCTCGAGCCTGGGAATGTAATTAATCACTACGGGAGGAATAACCTTGGATAATCAAAAAAGCCTTGATAATAATGACAATCTGCTTGATGTTATAGATACCTCCGTCAGCGAGGAATATGATGCCAGTCAGATTCAGGTTCTTGAAGGTCTTGAGGCGGTGCGCAAGCGCCCCGGGATGTATATCGGCTCGACAGGCCCGCGCGGCCTGCACCACCTTGTTTATGAAATAGTGGACAACTCTATAGATGAAGCTCTCGCGGGTTGCTGTGATAAAATTGACGTTGTTATTGAGCCTGATAATATAATTTCAGTCAAGGATAACGGCAGAGGCATCCCCGTGGGTATAAATGAAAAATCAGGTATGCCTGCCGTTACTATTGTTTTAACCGTTCTGCACGCGGGCGGCAAGTTCGGCGGCAGCGGCTACAAAGTATCGGGCGGGCTTCACGGCGTCGGCTCTTCGGTTGTTAACGCGCTCTCGTCCTGGCTGGAGGTTGATGTTTATCAAAACGGGCATATCCATCACCAGCGCTTCTCAAACGGCGGTCAGGTTGAAACAGAGCTGGCGGTTGTGGGTGACACCGATGAAACGGGTACGCTTATCCGCTTCAAGCCAGACCCCGAGATTTTCACAGAAACAACCGAATACGATTTTGATACACTCGGGCGCAGACTGCGCGAATCGGCATTTCTCAACGCGGGGCTTTCAATCACGCTCACCGACAGGCGAAACCCCGATGCAATAATCGAAAAGAACTATTGCTACGAGGGCGGTCTGTCAAGCTTCGCGCTGTATCTCAATAACAGCAGGGGGCTTACCGCTTTACACGATGTTCCGATTCATTTCTCAACCGTCAGCGGTGACCGCAGCGCCGAGATTTCGATGCTTTATAATGACGGATATAATGAGATTCTGCTTTCGTTTGCCAATAACGTTCATACCGTTGACGGCGGTACTCACGAAACGGGCTTAAAAACCGCGCTCACGAGGGTATTCAACGATTACGGGCGCAAATACGGCTTCCTTAAGGATGTTGATAAAAATCTCTCGGGCGACGATGTGCGCGAGGGCTTAACTGCGATAATATCCGTTAAGCTTCCCGAGGCGCAGTTTGAGAGCCAGACCAAGGCGCGCCTTGGCAACACCGATATCACGCAGCTTGTTTCACAAACGGTTTATGACAAGCTGATGACTTATTTTGAGGAAAACCCCGCGGTTGCGAGGGGTATTTTCAACAAAGCGCTCGATGCTTCACGCGCGAGAGAGGCTGCGCGCAAGGCGCGTGACCTTGCAAGGCGCAAGTCTGTTTTTGAAAGCAACTCTCTGCCGGGCAAGCTTGCCGACTGCACAGAGAAGGGCACGGACAGAACCGAAATATACATCGTTGAGGGCGATTCCGCCGGCGGCTCTGCCAAAGAGGGCAGAGACAGGCGATATCAGGCGATTTTACCACTTTGGGGCAAAATGCTCAACGTTGAGAAGGCAAGGCTTGACAAGGTAATCGGCAACGAGAAGCTTATGCCTGTCGTTATGGCGCTGGGTACGGGCATCGGCGAGGATTTTGATATCACAAAGATTCGCTATGATAAAATCGTTATCATGGCCGATGCCGATGTCGACGGCGCTCATATCCGCACACTTCTGCTTACCTTCTTTTTCAGATATATGCGCCCGCTCATTGCGGAGGGCCACATTTACCTTGCTCAGCCCCCGCTTTTCAAGGTGTCAAAGGGTAAGAAGCTGTTTTACGCTTTCTCGGATGAGGAGAGGGACAGCTACATTGAGGAGCTCGGCGGCAGCTGCGAAATTCAGCGCTACAAAGGTCTTGGTGAAATGGATCCGCAGCAGCTTTGGGAAACAACCATGGACCCGGAATTCCGTATTATGTTCCGCGTAACGCTTGAGGATGCCATTCAGGCAGATGAGACCTTTTCTATTCTTATGGGCGACAAGGTCGAGCCGCGCCGCGAATTCATAGAGCAAAACGCCAAATATGTTCAAAATCTTGATATATAAGAGGGGAGGAATAAAAAATGGGATTTGACGAAGGCTACGAAAATCAAAAGCTAATTAATGTTGAGATTAACACCGAAGTTAGAAAGTCGTTTTTGGACTATTCAATGTCCGTTATTACCTCCCGCGCGTTACCCGATGTGCGCGACGGTCTCAAGCCCGTTCACCGCAGAATTCTCTACACGATGCACGAGAATTCATTAACGCCCGACAAGGCATACCGCAAGTGTGCCGACACGGTAGGTTCGGTTTTGGGCCGCTACCATCCTCACGGTGACGCTTCGGTTTATGATGCCATGGTTCGCCTGGCGCAGAGCTTTTCGATGCGCTACCCGCTTGTTGACGGTCACGGCAACTTCGGCTCCGTTGACGGCGACCCGCCCGCGGCTTACAGGTACACAGAGTCGCGTATGAGCAAAATGACTCTCGAAATGCTTACCGATATCGACAAGGATACGGTTGATTTCACCTCAAACTACGACGACCGTCTTAAAGAGCCCACCGTGCTTCCCTCGCGCTTCCCCAATCTTCTTGTTAACGGCTCAACGGGAATCGCCGTCGGCATGGCAACCAATATTCCGCCCCATAACCTCAGAGAGGTTATTGACGGCATGTGCTGCGTTATTGATAACCCTGATGTTGAGCTGCCCGAGCTTATGGAGCACATCAAAGGCCCTGATTTCCCGACCGCCGGCATAGTAATGGGCAAAAGCGGAATTCGCGCCGCCTACGGCACGGGCAGGGGCAAAATCACTGTTCGCGCGCGGGCAGAGATTGTTGAGGGCAAAAACGGCAGGTTCAAGATTGTTGTCACCGAGCTGCCCTATGTTGTCAACAAAGCAAGGCTTATCGAGAGCATTGCCGAAATTGTTAAGGACAAGCGCGTTGACGGCATTTCCGATGTCAACGATTATTCCTCACGCGAGGGTATGCACATCTGCGTTGACCTGAAGCGTGACGCGAACCCTCAGGTCGTTTTGAACCAGCTTTTCACTTACACCCAGATGCAGGTAACCTTCGGCGTCATTATGCTTGCCCTTGTTGACGGCGAGCCGAAGATTCTTACTCTTAAAGAGGTGCTGCAGAATTATATCGGCTTCCAGCAGGAGGTCATAGCCCGCAGAACCCGCTTCGACCTCAAAAAAGCGCAGGAGCGCGCTCATATTTTGGAAGGTCTGCTTATAGCGCTCGACAATATCGATGAGGTTATCAAGATTCTGCGCGCCGCACCCGGCATACCTGAAGGCAGGCAAGCTCTTATGGACCGCTTCGGTCTTGACGAGGTTCAGGCGCAGGCAATCGTTCAGATGCGTTTAGGCCAGCTGACCGGGCTCGAAAGAGAAAAGGTTGAGTCCGAAATGGCGGCGCTCACCGAAAAAATCGCCGACCTTATCGATATTCTTTCAAGCGAAACCAGGATTTCCGAAATTGTTAAGAATGAAGCTCTCGCGCTCGCGAATAAGCACGGCGATGATCGCAGGACAGAGATTATGAATGTGAGCGGCGAGGTTGATATTGAGGACCTGATACCCGAGGAAAACTGCGTGTTTACCCTCACGGATATGGGCTATATCAAGCGCATACCTGCCGCGGATTATAAGCAGCAGCGCCGCGGCGGCAGGGGCAATATCGGCATCAAAAACCGTGAGGAGGATATGGTTAAAACCCTCTTTACCTGCTCGACTCACGACAATATTATGTTTTTCACGACCCGTGGCAGGGCTTACCGCCTGAAGGGCTATGAGATACCCGAAAGCTCAAAAACCAGCAAGGGCATGAATGTAATTAACCTCTTGCCCATCGAGTCAGATGAGAAGGTTTCGGTAATGTTGAGGGTGCCCGAGGAGGACCAGACTGACTACCTTTGCATGGTTACGCGAAAGGGTGTTATCAAGAGAACTCTTCTCTCTGCGTATCAGAACATCCGCAAAAACGGCATTATCGCAATCAATCTTGACGATGATGACGAGCTTGCCTGGGTTAAGCTCACCGAGGGCAACGATAATCTTGTTGTTGCCACGAAGCAGGGCATGTGCATCGCCTTTAACGAGAATAACGCCCGCCCAATCGGCAGAACCGCGAGGGGAGTTAAGGCAATCACCTTCAAGCGTGAGGATGACTGCGTTATCGGTATGGATATACTGCGAAGCGATAAATATGTGCTCACCGTGAGCGAGAAGGGCTTCGGCCGCTTGAGCCCCGCAGAGGATTATCACCTTCAAAACAGGGGCGGCATGGGCCTTAAGAACTACGATGTCGCCAAATACGGCGAAGTGGCTTTTAATGAAACCGTAAACTTTGAGGACGATGTAATCTTCATTTCCTCCGACGGCATAGCCATTCGCACGGCGATTAGTCAAATAAGAGTGTGCGCGAGACCCTCCAAGGGTGTGCGTGTGATGCGCGTTAATGAGGGCGCGCTGCTTATAACCGCCACCTGCACAGAGCACGAGGACGAAAGCGAGGAGCAAATCCCCGACGAGGAGCTCGTAAATGAACCCGAAAACGAGGAAAATAAAGAATCCGAATAAGTTTTTTGGTTTATTAATAAAAAGTTCTTGATTATTAAATGGTTATTTGGTATTATTTGTTCACGATTTAATATAAGTTCCTTTTTGAAGGAGGAAAATATGAATATAGCCTTACTTGCGCACGACGCAAAAAAAGAGCTGATGATTCAGTTTTGTATAGCCTATTGCGGCATACTCAGCAGGCACAACATTTTTGCCACAGGGACCACAGGCAAAATGGTAGCGGAGGCCACTGGGCTTGAGATAACGCGGTTTTTAAGCGGTTCCCAGGGCGGCGATCAGCAGATGGCCTCGAGCATAGCGTGCAATGAAATCGATTTGCTGTTGATGTTCAGGGATCCCCTGACCGCGAAGCCCCACGAGCCTAATGAAGCAACCCTGCTGCGTTTGTGCGATGTTCACAGCATACCCGTTGCTACCAATATAGCGACGGCAGAGGCGATTATTCACTCCTTGGCAAGGGGCGACCTTGATTGGCGCGATATCGTGAACCCAAAATAAAATTTATACAAATTTTTTCGTTGGGCGTGTAATCCGATACTCTCGGATTATGCGCTCATTGATACAGGAGTAGATTATGGAGCTTATAACTAAAGCTATCAAGGGTACTCAGGACCTTTTGCCGGCCGAAAGCTACAAGAATCAATATGTCGAGGCAACAATGCTTGAAATCGCGCGAAGCTTCGGTTTTCGCGAGATTCGCACGCCTGTTTTTGAGCATACGGAGCTTTTTCAGCGCGGAGTCGGCGAAGCGACCGATGTTGTTCAAAAAGAGATGTATACCTTCGATGACAAGGGCGGGCGTTCAATAACCCTGCGCCCCGAGGGTACCGCGGGCGCCGTCAGGGCGTTTCTGGAGCATGGGCTTTATAATGAGCCGCTGCCGCAAAAAATGTGCTATTTTACATCCTGCTACCGCTATGAAAAGCCGCAGGCAGGCAGATGGCGTGAGTTTCATCAGTTTGGCGTTGAGGTGCTGGGTACTGCCTCACCCGCCGCAGATGCTGAGGCAATTTCTCTCGCTAACGAGATTTTTGCCTTTCTCGGCGCTGAGGGGCTGAGCCTTGAAATCAACTCCATCGGCTGCCCCGAGTGCCGCAAAAAATACCACGAGGCTCTCGGCGAATATTTTGCCGCGTATAAGGATAAGCTTTGCCCCACCTGCCTTGACCGCCTCTCGCGTAGCCCTATGCGTATTCTTGACTGCAAAAGCCCCGTTTGTAAAGAGGTGGCGAAGGGCGCTCCCGAGATTCTTGACTATATCTGCGACGACTGCGAGAAGCATTTTGAGGGCGTTAAGAGCCATCTCGCGGCAATGAATATTGAGTATAAAATTAATCCCCGCATCGTCAGGGGACTTGATTATTACACAAGAACCGTTTTCGAGTTTGTGTCTCAGGATATCGGCGCTCAGGGCACCGTTTGCGGCGGAGGCAGATATGACGGTCTTGTTGAGGAGCTCGGCGGTCCTTCCACCCCGTCGCTCGGCTTCGCGATAGGAATAGGCAGGCTGCTGCTGATACTCCAAAATCAGGGCGCTGAAATGCCGGAGCCCGAAACCTGCGAGCTTTATATAGCCCCGGTCGGTGATGCCGCGCTGCTTAAAGCCGCTTCGATTGCCGCCGATTTGCGCGCGTCGGGCGTTCACTGCGAGTACGATATCGTCGGGCGTTCACTCAAGGCTCAGATGAAATTCGCCGATAAGCTCGGCGCGAAATTTACCCTTGTGCTCGGTGATGACGAAATCTCAACGGGTGAGGGCAAAATCAAGGATATGCAAAACGGCGACTCTCAGGTAATGCGGCTCGATACTTTGGCGGAGGATTTTATGAATTTCTCAATACAAAAGCAAGCCGCCGCCCTTCAGAATTACCTTGCCGAGGGCGAAATCATGCTTTAAGTTTATAATCGGCTCATGAAAGGAAATAAGTTATATGGATAATATGTCGGGGCTTAAAAGGACAAATTATTGCGGTTCGCTGCGCATTGGCGACGAGGGCAAAACCGTTACGGTTGCGGGCTGGGTTCAGCGGCAGAGGGATTTGGGCGCGCTGATATTTGTTGATTTGCGTGACCGTGAGGGTATAGTTCAGCTTGCCTTTGATGAGGCGACCGAAAAAACCGTTTTTGAGAAAGCGGCCGGTGTTCGCAGCGAATATGTGCTTATGGCGCAGGGTGTTGTGCGCGAGCGTTCGTCAAAGAATAAAGAAATACCCACGGGCGAGATTGAGATTGCTGTCACCGATTTGCGAGTGCTTGCAAAGAGCGAAACGCCTCCATTTGAGATTATTGAGGGCTGCCAGACCTCGGAGCTTACACGCTTAAAATACCGCTATCTTGACCTTCGCCGTCCCGATTTACAGCGCAATATTCTTATGCGCCATAAAATCGCTAAAATCACCCGCGATTATTTTGACGAAAACGGCTTCATCGAAATCGAAACGCCGATGATGATTAAATCCACCCCCGAGGGCGCGAGAGATTATCTTGTACCCAGCCGTATCCATAAAGGCTCTTTCTACGCGCTGCCGCAGTCGCCGCAGCTTTATAAGCAGCTTTCAATGGTCGCGGGGTTTGACAGATATATGCAAATCGCCCGATGCTTTCGCGATGAGGATTTGCGCGCGGACCGTCAGCCGGAGTTCACGCAGGTTGACCTTGAAATGTCCTTTGTTGATATGGAGGATGTTTTGGCAATCGGCGAGGGCTATATGAAGCGTGTTTTTGAGAAGGCTATCGGCGTTGAAGTTAAGCTGCCCCTGCCGCGAATGACCTTTGCCCAGGCTATGGAACGCTACGGCAGCGACAAGCCCGACACCCGCTATGGCATGGAGCTGTTTGACCTTTCGGATACCGTCAAGGATTGCGGATTCAGCGTTTTCACCGCCGCGATTGAGGCGGGCGGCTCTGTTCGCGGAATAACCGCCAAAAACGCGGTTAATATTCTTACCCGTAAAGAAATAGATAAGCTCACCGAGCACGCGCGCGGCATAGGCGCTAAGGGGCTCGCGTGGATCAGAATCGCCGAGGACTCAACACTTTCTTCATCATTTTCAAAGTTTATGACGGATGATGAAATGAAGGCAATTACCGATAAGGCGGGCGCAAAGGCCGGCGATGTAGTGCTTATTATCGGTGATGTCAAGAATACAACCGTCTTTTCCGTGCTCGGCAATCTGCGTATGGAAACGGCGAAAAAACTCGATATCATTCCAAAGGGCCAATACAATCTGCTTTGGATAACCGAATTCCCGTTCTTTGAGTGGGATGATGAGCTTGGCCAGTTTGTTGCGACACACCATCCGTTTACCTCGCCTATGGATGAATGCCTGCAATACCTCGAAACCGATAAAGCAAAGGTTCGCGCGAAGGCGTATGACCTTGTGCTCAACGGCATAGAGCTTTGCAGCGGCTCAATCAGAATAACCGACCCGATTCTTCAGAAGAGGATGTTCACTTTGCTCGGCTTAAGCGATGAGGAAAGCTACCGTAAATTCGGCTATCTAACCGACGCTTTCAAATACGGCCCGCCCCCTCACGGCGGTCTGGGACTCGGGCTTGACAGGCTCGTTATGCAGATGCTCGGCTGCGAAAGCCTGCGCGATGTAATCGCCTACCCAAAGGTGCAAAACGCGAGCGAACCGATGACCGACTGCCCCTCGCCCGTTGATGATATTCAGCTCGCAGAGCTCGGGCTCGCGCATGTAAAGCAGTAAATTCTATTATTCGAAATAACAAAGGGACGGTTTGTGCTCCGGCGCGTGCTCGCGCGGTACAAACCGTCCTTAAAAAATTGCGGTTTCGTATTGATTTGTTTAAGGGCGCGTTGTATAATATTAGCATATTGCTTTAGAGAATTTGAAGCGTGCGAAAGGATTGTAAGGTTGTGAACAAAAAGGGTTTTGATAATCAGAAGTATATTGACCGCCAGTCGGAGCAAATCAGCAAAAGGATAAAGGAATTCGGGGGTAAGCTCTATCTTGAATTCGGCGGCAAGCTTTTTGACGATTATCATGCCGCGCGTGTTTTGCCGGGCTTTGCGCCCGATAGTAAGCTTCGCATGCTAAAAAAAATCAAGGACGATGTTGAGGTTGTAATTGTAATTAATTCCGGCGACATCGAGAGCAACAAAATCCGCCGCGACCTCGGCATCACTTATGATACCGATGTTTTGCGCCTTATTGACGCTTTTCGTGAATCGGGGCTGTATGTGGGCAGCGTTGTGCTCACGCAGTTCAGCGGTCAGCCGGCTGCAACCTCTTTCAGAACCAAGCTTCAGCAGCTTGGCGTGAAGGTGTTTATTCATTACCCGATTGTGGGCTATCCTTATAATGTTTCATATATTGTCAGTCAAGAGGGCTTCGGCAAAAATGATTATGTCGAAACCCAGCGTCCGCTTGTGGTCGTCACAGCGCCGGGCCCGGGCAGCGGCAAAATGGCGGTCTGCCTTTCACAGCTATACCATGAGCAGCTGCGCGGCACAAAGGCCGGCTACGCTAAGTTTGAAACCTTCCCCATCTGGAATCTGCCGCTTAAGCACCTTGTGAATCTTGCCTATGAGGCAGCAACCGCCGACCTTAACGATGTTAATATGATTGACCCGTATCACCTTGAAGCGTACGGCGAGACAACAGTTAACTATAACAGGGATGTCGAGGTTTTCCCTGTTTTAAACGCTATTTTTGAAAAAATTGAGGGCAAAAGCCCTTATAAATCGCCCACAGACATGGGCGTTAATATGGCAGGCTACTGCATTTGCGACGATGAGGCTTGCAGGCAGGCATCAAGGGATGAAATTATCCGCCGTTATTTTGCCGCTCTTTGCGATTATCGAATGGGCAGGGGCGGTCAGGAGGCGGTTTTAAAGGTTGAAAGCCTGATGAATCAGGCAGGCATAAGCGCCGATGACCGTAAGGTTATCCGCTTCGCGCTTGACCGCTCTGCTGCTACGGGCGGGCAGCCCGCGGTGGCTATCGAATTGCCCGACGGCAACGTCGTCACAGGCAAAACCTCCGACCTTCTCGGCGCGTCATCGGCGGCGCTGCTTAACGCTATCAAGGCAATTGCCGATATTGACGAGGATATGCTGCTTATATCGCCCTCGATAATTGAGCCGATTCAAGTGCTAAAAACGGATTTTCTCGGCAACCGCAATCCGCGACTTCACTCGGATGAAACGCTTATAGCTCTTTCGATGAGTGCAAGCAGCAATCCCGATGCCAAAAAAGCGCTCGAGGCGATAAGTAAGCTGAGCGGCTGCGAGGCTCATTCAACTGTTATTCTGTCGCAGGTTGACCAGGATGTTTACCGCAAGCTTGGCATCAACCTCACCTGTGAGCCGCATTACCAGACCAATAATCTTTATCACAAGTAAAGCATCCGGAAGTTTCGGCTATTACAGATTTTTTGCGGCGGAAACGAGCTAATAATGAAAAAGGCAATCAAAATAACAGTAGTGATTCTTCTTGTGCTCGGCATTTCGGGCGCAACGGCTGTGTTAGGTATCAATTATTATGTAAAAAGCTCCTCCGGTGATGCAATTATATCCGCCGAGCAGGCATCGGAGCTTGATTTTGACGCGGAATGTATTCTTGTTCTCGGCTGCCGCGTTTTGCCCGACGGAACCCCCAGCCATATGCTTGAGGACAGGCTTCTTCAGAGCATTGAGCTTTATAATTCAGGTGTTTCGCCGAAGATTATTATGAGCGGCGATAACGGCACAAACGGTTATGACGAGGTCAACACAATGAAGTCCTTTGCGATTGCAGAGGGCGTGCCGTCTGAGGATATTTTTATGGACCATGCGGGGTTTTCAACCTATGAAAGCATGTACCGCGCGCGGGATATTTTCGGCGTAAAGCGGGTTATAATCGTTACGCAGGAATACCATCTTTACAGAGCAATCTATATTGCGCGCTCGATGGGGCTTGAGGCGTACGGCGTTGCGAGCAATCCGCGAACCTACGCAAAGCAGCCGTATTACGATTTGCGCGAAATCCTTGCGCGCAACAAGGACTTTTTCTTTTGTGTTTTTAAGCCCGAGCCGACCTTTTTGGGCGACACAATTTCCGTCCACGCAAGCGGTGATGTGACCAACGATAAATGATCAAATATAATGTGAGGTGATAACCATGCCAATCGTTAAAATGAGCGAATTGCTTGGCGAGGCCATGCTCGGCGGCTATGCGGTGGGCAGCTTCAGCGTGTCCAACATGGAAATGGTCATGGGTGTTCTCAAGGCGGCTGAAGAGCTGCAAAGCCCCGTTATTTTGCAAATTGCCGAGGTCAGGCTTGCAAAATCTCCGCTTGAGATTATCGGGCCGCTAATGGTTGCCGCGGCTGAGAATTGCGAAATGCCCGTTGCGGTTCACTTCGACCACGGCAAGACAAAGGAAAAAATCGAGCTTGCGCTTGATATTGGCTTTACCTCTGTGATGTTTGACGGCTCGCATTTGCCGTTTGAAGAAAATGTTAAAATTACACAGGAAATAGCGGATACGGCGCTCGACTATGACTGCGATGTTGAGGCCGAAATCGGCTGTGTGGGCGGCAGTGAAGACGGCAGCGAGGATATCGCCGTTAACTGCACCTCACCGGCTCAAGCACTTGAATTCCTTGAAGCGACTGATGTTGACGCCCTGGCGGTTGCTATCGGCAACGCTCATGGGAACTATAAGCATGAGCCGATTCTTCGCTTTGACATCCTTGAGCAAATTGCGGATAAGGTCGATGTGCCCTTGGTGCTTCACGGCGGCACGGGCATAAGTGAGAGCGATTTTAAGCGCTGCATAAGCTTAGGCATTCGCAAAATCAACATTGCCACCGCGACCTTTGACTCTGTGGAGCAAGCCGTTCGCGCGGCATACGAAAAAGGCAAAATCAGCGGCTACTACGATTTGCAGGATTCTGAAATCGAGGGCGCATATCAAAACGCGCTCAAGCATATAAAAATATTCGGCTCCGAGGGCAAAGCATATTAAGAAAGGCGGGAAACAAATGAGTTTAATTGAATTTGATAAAAGCAAGCCGCTTGATGTTATCCCCATTGGCAGGGTAGCGATTGATTTTAACCCTACCGATATGAATATGCCTCTTTATGAAAGCAGTAATTTTAACAAATATGTCGGCGGTTCGCCGGCTAATATCGCTGTCGGTCTTGCGCGTTTAGGCGCGAAATGCGGCTTTATCGCCAGGGTTTCGGATGACCAGTTCGGCGATTATGTTACAAGGTATTTTGAGACGGACGGCATCGACACCTCACACATTTTCCGCTGCATAGGCGGTGAGAAGCTCGGTCTGACATTCACTGAGATATTAAGCCCCACTCAGAGCAGCATACTGATGTATCGCGACGGAGTCGCGGACTTGCAGGTATGCGTTAATGATGTTGACGAGGACTATATCAAAAGCGCCAAGGCGGTTGTAATTTCGGGCACATCGCTGTGCGCCAGCCCTTCGCGCGAGGCGGCGCTGAAAACTCTATTCCTTGCCAAAAAGAACGGCGTTGTTGTAATATTCGATATAGATTACAGAAGCTATACCTGGAAGAATTTCGATGAAATTTCGCTATATTATTCCATAGCGGCGAAAAACAGCGATATCATTCTCGGCTCACGTGAGGAATTTGACTTGACCGAGGCAATCGAGGGCGTGTGCAAAACCGATGAGGAATCTGCGGCGCGTTGGTTCGCCTACGGCAATAAAATTGTAATTATCAAGCACGGTAAAGAGGGCTCTGTGGCTTACCTTAACAGCGGCGAAGCTTATAAGGTGCGGCCATTCCCCGTCAAGATGCTCAAGGGCTTCGGCGGCGGCGACGGGTACGCCTCGGCGTTCATATTCTCGCTTCTTAAGGGCAAGGGCATCAAGGATGCGCTCGAATTCGCAACCGCAAGCGCCTCAATGCTTGTTTCAGCCCACAGCTGTTCGGCGGCAATGCCGAGCGAGAAGGCAGTTGAGGATTTCATCGCCAACGCAAAGCAGACCTCCGGCGAGGTCGTGACTAAACTCTAATAAGTAGCTTTTATAATAAGCCTAAACAATAAGCCCATAATAAGAAGACGCTGTTTCATTATCGCAGGGGGTGGACACTGCTATGAACGTACTTCTGATTAATCCGCGCACTGTCGGCTATTCAAGGTCTATAACCGTTCCACTCGGGCTTTTGTCAATCGCAAGTTGCCTCCAGGCAGCAGGGCACAAGGTCAGGCTATATGACAGAACTGTTGAAAAACTTAATATTGAAGAGGTATTCAAAAGCTTCTCTCCGGATTTAACAGGGGTTTCTCTTGTTTCGACAAAACCGATTCGAGACGCGCTTTTTGTGTCCGAATACGCAAAAAGATTCTCTGTTCCCGTGATTTGGGGCGGTCCGCTTGCGTCTGAAATGCCTAATGCGGTTTTAAGCCATGACTGCGTTGACGCTGTTTCAATTAGCGAGGGGGAGGAAACCTGGCTCGAGCTCGTCGCGGCATACAGCAGCGGTCATAAGGATTTATCAGTAATTAAAGGGCTGGCTATCAGGGCAAGCGACTCAAAGACAGTTTTTACGCAGCAGCGCGATTTTATCGATTTGGGTCAGCTGCCTGCAATTGACTGGAGTTTAATTGACGTCCCGAAATATTTTCAAGCCTCGTATGAATGCAGAAAAATGCTTTATCTTTATTCTGCAAAGGGCTGCCCTCATAGCTGCACATTTTGCTATAACAAGGATTTTCACCGATGCATTTACCGACGTCGCCCGTTAGAAGCGGTGCTTGATGAAATAAAATATCTTGTCACGAATTACGGGATGGACGGCGTTTATTTCGCGGATGAGACCTGGTGCAGGGACAGAGCCGAAATGCACCGGATTTGTGACAGCCTCAGGGAGCTTAACCTTAACTTTGTGTGGGGCTGCCAAACAAGAATAGGTGTTTTCTCTCGGGAAGACTTTGAGTATATGCATAGATCCGGCTGCCGTTGGATTTTTTTCGGCGTTGAAAGCGGCTCAAAGGATATCCTCAAGAGAATGAATAAATCCATACCGTATGACAAAATCGCGGGAACCTTCAGTGATTGCAAAAAAGCGGGCATAGTATCAATCGCGTCATTCATAATCGGGTTCCCGGAGGAAACCTTTGAGGATTTAACAAAAACCGTTGAGCTGATAGAAAAGCTTGACACAACGCTCATAAATTGCAACTACTTTGCCGTTGTGCCGGGTTCTGATATATTTTATAAGCTCACCGAAGAGAACCTTTATCCGAAAATCAAAGATATACGGCATGTTGCCGATTTGAAGCCAATAGAAAGAATTGAATACAATCTGTGCGAGGTACCTGACAGGGAGCTGAAAGTAATACGCTCATGGTATATGTGGCGAAGCTTCACGTCAGGAAAAGTTACAGACAACAAGGGCAAATTTTCATTTGCGAAAAAAGTCATATCGGATGCTTTTAAATCGCTGAAAGGTAACGGGCTGAAGTTTTTTATCGGGTCGGCCATTAACTCAGTAGCTGAATTTCTGTCGATTTTCTGGTATTCTCACGCGTACCCTCGTATAGTGGCGAAATACGGAATTGACCGTAAATAGCTATGTGATTCCATCAAATTCAGCCTAATTTAAAGGGCTGTCAAGGCTTGTCTCAAGCCGAAGTCTTGATTAGCTTTTGATTATATAACCCCTCGCGACGACAAAAAGTGCGTATTTCGCACCCTAATATCCGCCCGTGGCGCAGCTGGATAACGCAGCAGATTCCGATTCTGAAGAACGGGGGTTCAAATCCCTTCGGGCGGGCCACGATAGCACACAGCTATCAATACAATAAAACCCATCTCATCACGAGGTGGGTT
>CAYUXK010000025.1:0-29907 GCA_964448835.1 uncultured Clostridium sp.
ACATACTTGGTTGTGCCGTCATACTCCATAATATCACTGCCTATGTAAACATAGCCGTCATACAGAGCATTAAGACTCGCAATTGATTTTACCTGCGAGGTGCCGGCGATTGCGGCGCCTGAGGCTGCTGACGCGCGAAAGGAATCAAGGTTGAGCATTGCAACAGTGCCTGCCATTATGGCGAAGCAAAGAACAAAGCAGAGAACCTTTTTAAGAGTGGACATATTGTTTTCCTCCTTGAATTTTCCAGAGGGTGCCGTGGGGCACCACAGAGGATTTTTTGGGTTAGCATAAGCGTAGTTGGCCATTTAACAAAAAATATTATCGCACATAAAAAAAATAAAGGCAATACTTTATTATAAAAATATTTAATAGCTTTTACAAAGATTAGTAGTTTTAGCTAAAACTGTATGCCAAAAATTAGTGCATTTCAACAGGTAATTACCAATTTCTGAGATTTGGATCAAGACGGAATAAAAAAACTGTTTCCGAATATCAAAATGTAATGTGAGTTTTACAAAGAAAAGAAAAAAATAAAGGGCAACAATAGAACTGTAAAGGTTATTAACTTTACGGACGGGGTATTAAACCTTCGCCCAACCCATTGAGCATTCAACCGCGCGCTTCCAGCCGGCATAAAGCTCGTTGCGCTTTTCGATGGGCATTTGAGGCGTGAAGATACGGTCAACACTGCGGTTTTGCTTGATTTCTTCTTTATCCTTCCATACGCCGACGGCAAGACCGGCGAGGTAAGCCGCGCCAAGGGCAGTGGTTTCAACAGTTTTAGGCCTGTTAACGCTACAGCGAACCATATCAGCCTGAATCTGAAGCATAATGTTGCTCACGCTCGCGCCGCCGTCAACACGAAGGTCAACAAATTCAAGCCCCGAGTCGCTTTTCATTGCCTCAAGCAGGTCTGTCATCTGGTAGGTGATTGCCTCCAGAACGCTGCGGGCAATATGGGCGCGGTTAACGCCGCGGGTGAGCCCGACGATACAGCCGCGCGCGTACATATCCCAATAAGGAGCGCCGAGTCCCGTAAAAGCGGGCACAAAATAAATGCCGTTTGCGTCGGGGACGCTTGCCCCAAGCTCGTCACAGCGTTTAGCGCTGTCAATAAGGTGTAGCTCATCACGAAGCCATTTGATAACTGAGCCCGCGTTAAACGCCGAGCCCTCAATGGCGTATTCCACCTCATCGCCAATGCCCCAGGCAACGCCGGTGAGTAAATTGTTTTCTGAATTGACACGCTGTTTGCCCGTGTTCATCAGCAAAAAGCAGCCCGTGCCGTAAGTGTTTTTTGCCTGACCCGGGTCAAAGCAAGCCTGACCGAAAAGTGCAGCCGGCTGGTCGCCCACGGCGCCGCTTATTGGTATACCGGCAAGCGATTCAAGACCTATGATTCCCGCCGCGACTTGGCCGTAAACCTTGCTTGAGGGAACCGGCGTTGGAAGAATTTCCATAGGAATGCCGAGCGTTTCACAAAGATATTTATCCCAGCAGAGGTTATCAACGTCAAAGAGCATTGTGCGCGAGGCGTTGGAATAATCCGTCACATGTACTTTGCCGCCCGTCAGATTCCATATAAGCCAGGTCTCGACCGTGCCGAATAACAGACTGCCCTCGTCGGCGAGCGCCCTCGCCTCGCTGACATTGTCGAGAATCCATTTGATTTTAGTCCCCGAGAAATACGCGTCAATTATAAGACCTGTTTTTTGCTTAATATAGTCCGCGAGCCCTTGAGCTTTAAGCTTTTCGCATATCTCAGCAGTTCGGCGGCACTGCCACACGATGGCGTTATAAACGGGCTTCCCGGTGTGCTTATCCCAGAGGATTGTGGTTTCGCGCTGGTTTGCTATTCCTATCGCTGCGATGTCGGACACATCAACATATCCGGTGGCGAGAATCTCGGTTACAGACTGAAACTGGCTGTATAGAATCTCCATCGGATTATGCTCAACCCAGCCTGATTTGGGGTAAAGCTGCTCAAATTCTTTTTGTGCGCTTGCGATAATGTTGCCCTTCTTGTCAAAAAGAATCGCGCGGGAGCTTGTTGTGCCCTGGTCAAGGGCAAGAACGTATTTCTCCATAACAGTCATCCTTTCGGTAAACTAAAATTGAATTCCAAAGTAATTAATAGCGTTGGAGTATGAAATATTCTTAACTGTTTGAGTGAGGAATTCCTCATCCCACGGGTACAGCCCGCCGTCAACCATATCGCCGATAAGCGCGCACAATATTCTGCGGAAATATTCATGGCGCGGATAAGACAGGAAGGAGCGCGAATCGGTCACCATGCCCACGAAGGCGCTCAATACGCCTAAATTTGCAAGCGCCTTCATCTGCTCGCGCATACCGTCAAGGTTGTCGTTAAACCACCAGGCAGAGCCGAATTGAAGCTTGCTGACAGCCTCGCAGCCCTGGAAGTTGCCCAGCATTGAGCCGAGAACATAATTATCCTTCGGGTTAAGTGTGAAAAGAATAGTGCGCGGCAGAATTCCGTCATTCTCAAAGTAATCAAGCAGCCGCGAGAGATTATAAGCAACCTCATAATCGGCGATGGAATCATAGCCCATGTCGGGGCCGAGCTTACTAAACGCGGCGGTATTATTATTGCGCATTGGTCCGATGTGGATTTCCATGCCCCAGCCTCGTTTTGAATACTCAGAGGCAAAGAAATGCATCAGCTCGGTCTTGAATTTATCGGCTTCAACGGTGTCAAGGGTTTCACCTTTACACGCCTTTGCGAAGATGGTTTCAAGCTCGGCGGCATCTGCTCTGGCAAACGGCACGCGCATAAAAGCGCAGTCACTCGCGCGGCAGCCCATTTGAGCAAAGAATTCAAGTCTTTCGCCGAGCGTTTCCACCAATTCGGCAAAGCTTTCGATTTTTTTGCCTGAAGTCTTTTTAAGCGATTCAAGCCATTCGCGCCAGCCGTTAAGGTCAATGCCGAGTGCCTTATCGGGGCGGAAAGCAGGGATAACTTTGCATTTAAAGGACTTATCCTCTGCGATAAGCTTGTGATATTGGAGCGTATCCGCCGGGTCATCCGTGGTGCAAAGGCATGTGACATTTGAGGCGGTGATAAGTTCGCGCGGGGTGAAGCCGCCTGCCTTAATTTTTTCGTTTGCCCTCGTCCATATATCATCGCAGGTTTTTTCGCTGAGGGTTTCATAAATGTCGAAATACCGCTGAAGCTCAAGGTGAGTCCAATGATAAAGAGGGTTGCCTATAAGCCGTGGCATTGCCGCTGCCCAGGCTTTGAATTTTTCGTATGGAGAGGCAGAGCCTGTTATGTACTTTTCTTCAATACCGCATGAACGCATCGCGCGCCATTTATAGTGGTCACCCGCGAGCCAAAGCGCCCATATGCTTTCGGGCTGCGCGTTCTCATAGATTTCCTTCGGAGAAAGATGGCAGTGCCAGTCAAAAATCGGCTCATCCTTTGCCGCGGCAAAAAGCGTTTTAGCGGTCTCGTTATTAAGTAAAAAGTTCTCATCCATAAATTTTTTCATTTTAGCTCTCCTTTACGGTTTTTATCATATCGGCAAAGGTGTCCGCGATTATCTGCGCGGTTTTGATACCGAGCCCGTTTGTTTCCTCATAGTGATTTCTCCCGAGCCTGTCTTTGCCGGCGTTGACAAAGGGAGTATTCTCATTAAGCACATAATCATTAGGTGGCGGAACATAGCCGATCTCATCGTTTGACAGCCCGAAAACGAGCAGATTCTTATCGCCCGCGATGTCAACAAGCGGCAGAGGGTTGATTTCAGGACCTTTGCCCGTTCCGCTCTCCTCGGCGCTCAGGTAGCCGCCGTACGCAAGCTCGGGGAAAAGCTCGCACGGCAAAAACAGCATATTCAGCTCGCCGAGCTGCATGAAGCTCATTTCGGTTTTAAGCGAGTGGCGAAGCGAGCCGCGCGAGTCATAATAAACCTTGGCATTTATTATTCCGAACTTCGCACCAAGCAAAAGAACGATATTCTCCGCTTCGCAATAAAACTCCTGCCTGATAATATTCAGCATCGGCTCAAGGCGAACCTCATCGGTTATTGACATCGCCGTCTGCGCGAGCAGCTTACCCTCGGTAATTGTTGACTGAACATTATCCTCACAGTATTCGATAAGTCTGATAAGTCCGCCTATGGCGCCAACGAAGTAAATGGTATCCGCGCCTGTTTTTTCTTTGATTTCGCGACGGATATAGCAGGGGAAATCAGCGCTGATAAGTGAATTCCTGCCGAGCAGGGATTCGGAATGAGATGCGAAATTAAGTATGTATATTTCCCTGCCGCCGTCATCGGGGACAAAGCGGATTCGAGTCATGGTTTTTGAAAAGCACCACGGCAGACGGGAGTCACGCTGAAGGTTGTTTTCATCATCCTTGCGCCCGAGATAAAGCTGCCCGTTGCGCCTGTCGGCATACGCAGCAAGTACCGCCTGGCGCGCGCCCTCAAACATAATATCCATATATTTCTGGTCACGACCGCTTCTCGGCAGAGGTCCCCATAAACCCATTGTATCAATGCCCGCGTGGTTATGAGTTGAGCAAACCGTAATCGAGCGGCAGCGAGTATCCTTGCAGAAGCCCTCGAGCATCCGCTTGATTGTGAGCACATCCTCGCGCAGCAGACCAACGTTATCAATTGAAATAAAAACCGCGCCGCCGCGCCCTGAGTTATCGTCAACCCAAACCGCGCTCGCGGTCATCGGGTCAAGCGCACCGACGGCGGGATTGCGCCAGCGGTATCCGGCGACGTAATACTTATGCGTATCAATATCGTCGGGCATGACATCCTTTGAGCCGAAACCGACAGTAAAGAAATCGCTCACAGGCCTTTCGATTTTATCAAACAGCGCCTTTGGTATAGGCTCTGCCGGATTATTGATAAAGCCTTTTTCACCTTTCTTCTTTAGAATACCCGTCGCGCCCCCGGCGACCTTCGCGAGCAAAGCCTCGCCCGCGCGCTCAACCTTTTTATTCATTTTAACACTCCCTTGCGTGAGAATATTTGCTCCTTTAAAACATGCAAAGTTATTGTAACATATTATATACAATTTGCAAAGAGTAAAATTAAAAAAGACGGCTGTGTTTCATAATGAAACACAGCCGTCGAGGTAAGCCGATGATTTATCAGGCGACTAATCAGTCAGCCTTGGGTGCGTAAAGATCCTTAAGGCGAAGAAGATGATTGTATTTTTCAACTGAGGTTCTTTCAGCCAGGTCAAACAGCGAATTTGCGCGCTCGGGGAACGAGCGGGTTAGCGATGAATAGCGAGCCTCGCTCATGATGAAATCACGGTAACTCCCGGTTGCGGGCTTGCTGTCGATTGTCAAGGGATTCTCACCCTTCTCTTTGAGCGCGGGATTGTAACGGAACATATTCCAGTAGCCGCATTCAACCGCCTTCTTCATCTCACTCTGGCAGTTTACCATGCCGCCCTTAATTGAATGCATTTCGCAGGGTGAATAGGCGATTATGAGCGACGGGCCATTGTAAGCCTCAGCCTCGGTTATTGCCTTGATGGTCTGGTTCATATTCGCGCCCATAGCTATCTGAGCGACATAAATGTAACCATAGCTCATCGCGATTTCGGAAAGGCTCTTTTTGGCTATTGCCTTGCCCGCGGCCGCGAACTGAGCAACCTGACCTATCTGCGAAGCCTTGGATGCCTGACCGCCTGTGTTGGAATAAACCTCGGTATCGAATACCATAATGTTTACATCGTTACCAGCAGCAAGAACATGGTCAACGCCGCCGAAGCCGATATCGTATGCCCAACCGTCGCCGCCGAAAATCCATACGGATTTCTTGGAGAGGTATTCTTTATTCGCGAGGACCTCTTTGCAGGTGTCGCAGTCACAGCCTTCAAGAGCCGCGACAAGAGCCTTTGTTGCCTCGCCGTTAGTTTCGCCGTCATTTACTGTATCAAGGTACGCGCCCGCGGCCGCCTTGACAGCCTCGCTTGCGCAGTCAGATGCCGCAATAGTCTTAACCTTCTCAATGAGCGAGTTGCGGATAGCTTCCTGACCGAGGTAGATGCCGTAGCCGTGCTCTGCGTTATCTTCAAACAGGGAGTTTGCCCATGCGGGGCCGTGACCTGCTTTGTTAACGGTGTAGGGTGATGTTGCCGCGGGGCCGCCCCAGATTGATGAACAGCCCGTCGCATTGGAGATATACATTCTGTCGCCAAAGAGCTGGGTGACAAGGCGCGCGTAAGATGTCTCGGCGCAGCCTGCGCAGGAGCCGGAGAACTCAAGCAGGGGAGTCTTATACTGACTGCCCATAACTGTGTTGTTCGCAAGGTCTTCCTTGACGGAAACATTCGCTACCATATAATCGAAGACTTCCTGCTGATTGTCTTGACTCTCTCTGGAAACCATCTTGAGCGAGTTTGTGGGGCAAACGCCTACGCAAACGCCGCAGCCCATGCAGTCAAGCGGAGAGACGGCAATTGCAAATTTATAAAGATCCTTGCCCTTTGCTTTCTTATCAACAAGCTTTGCGTTTGCGGGGGCCGCAGCAGCCTCTGCCGCATCAAGCGCGTAGGGGCGGATTGTGGCGTGCGGGCAAACATAAGCGCACTGGTTGCACTGAGCGCAGGTGGAGGAATTCCATTCGGGAACGGTAACGGCAACGCCGCGCTTCTCGAATGCCGACGCGCCCTGCTCAAATGTACCGTCAGCGTGGTCGATGAATGCTGATACGGGGAGAGAATCGCCGTTCATAAGGCCAACAGGCTTCATAATGGTATCAACCATCTTAGCGAGCTTCGCAGCGCCTTCTTCGCCGGCAACCGCCGCCTCATCCGTGGCGTCAGCCCACTCGGAGGGAACATTAATCTCAACGAAAGCGCCGAAGCCTGCGTCGATAGCCTTGTGGTTCATATCAACAATATCCTGACCCTTTTTAAGGAAGGATTTTGTTGCTGCGTCTTTCATATATTTAATTGCTTCGTCCCTGGGCAATACATTTGCGAGGGCAAAGAAAGCAGCCTGAAGAATGGTGTTTGTGCGCTTGCCCAGACCGATTTCCTCGGCGAGGTCGATTGCGTTAACGGTGTAAAGCTTGATTTTGTTAGCGGCAATGTAATTTTTCGTTTCCGCGTTCATGTGAGCGCCAAGCTCCTCGGGAGTCCACTGGCAGTTCACAAGGAATACGCCGCCGGGCTTAACATCGTTAACCATCTTGTAGCCTTTTTCTACATATGAGGGGTTGTGGCAGGCAACAAAGTCAGCTTTGTTGATGTAGTAGGGGCTCTTAATCGGCTTATCACCGAAACGAAGGTGTGAAACGGTTATGCCGCCCGTCTTCTTTGAGTCGTATTGGAAATATGCCTGAACGAATTTATTGGTATGGTCGCCGATGATTTTAATGGAATTTTTGTTTGCGCCAACGGTACCGTCGCCGCCGAGACCCCAGAATTTGCACTCGATTGTGCCTTCTGCCGCGGTGTTGGGCGCGGGCACTTCCTCGAGCGAGAGGTTTGTAACATCATCGGTGATGCCGATAGTGAACTGAGCCATCGGGGAGTCCTTGTCAAGCTCATTATATACAGCGAAGATGCTTGAGGGGGGAGTATCCTTTGAGCCGAGACCGTAGCGACCGCCGCAAACTGTTGTAAGTTTGCCGAGCGATGCAAGCGAAGCGACAACATCAAGGAACAGCGGCTCGCCCAGCGCGCCGGGTTCTTTGGTTCTGTCCAGAACAGCAATCTTCTTGGCAGTGGCGGGGATAGCCGCGACGAGTCTCTCTGCCGAGAACGGACGGTAAAGGCGAACCTTAACAAGACCGACCTTCTCACCCTTAGCTGTAAGGTAATCAATAACCTCTTCTGCCACGTCGCAGATTGAGCCCATGGCTATGATAACACGCTCTGCGTCAGGCGCGCCGTAATAGTTAAACGGCTTATAATCTGTGCCGAGCTTTGCGTTAACTATGTCCATATATTTCTCAACAATCGCGGGAACAGCGTTGTAATAGCTGTTGCAAGCCTCGCGGTGCTGGAAGAAGATATCGCCGTTTTCGTGCGAGCCTCTCATAACGGGGTGCTCGGGGTTGAGAGCGCGCTTACGGAACGCTTCAACAGCGTCCATATTGCACATTTCTTTGAGATCATCATAATCCCAAACAGCAATTTTCTGAATTTCATGAGAAGTGCGGAAACCGTCAAAGAAATTAATAAAGGGAACGCGCCCTTCAATTGTCGCGAGGTGGGCAACTGCGCCAAGGTCCATTACTTCCTGTGTGTTTGTTTCAGCCAGCATTGCAAAGCCTGTCTGGCGGCAGGCATAAACGTCCGAATGGTCGCCGAAAATATTAAGCGCATGTGAGGCAACGCAGCGTGCCGAAACATGGAAAACGCTGGGAAGCAGCTCGCCTGCGATTTTATACATATTGGGTATCATCAGCAAAAGACCCTGTGAAGCGGTGTAGGTGGTTGTGAGCGCACCCGCCGCAAGAGCGCCGTGAACGGTGCCCGCAGCGCCTGCTTCGCTTTGCATTTCACTTACTTTGACAGTGGTGCCGAAGATGTTTTTTAAACCCTGCGCCGACCATTGGTCAACATAATCCGCCATGGGGCTTGAGGGAGTTATCGGGTAAATGCCCGCAACTTCCGTGAAAGCATAGGAAACATACGCTGCCGCGTTGTTGCCGTCCATGGTCTTCATTTTTCTTGCCATAATTCTTGTTTCCTCCTAATTAATACATAAAAACACACCATGTAGTATGGTAACACTTTTAGTCATTTTTGTAAACATATAAATAGTTAAAATTAAATGTATTTTTTGTGTTTAATTTGTATAATCTTGTTATATATACTCGCGCGCATTTAATTAGTTGTCAGAACAGTTGACATAATAATATTATTCTGTTAAAATAGCATCAAATGTTATCTTGAAAGGAGTAGGTCCTGACTATGGACGACCCTGACCCTGCGCTCGCTATTTTGTTTAAGCTGCTTTTGCTTCTGGCGCTGATTATTATCAACGCTTTCTTTGCTATGAGTGAAATCGCGATTATTTCGCTCAACGACACCAAGGTCCAACGCATGGCGGAGGAGGGCAATAAAAAAGCCAAGCAAGTAGTTAAGCTCACCGCGAATTCCAGCAAATTCCTTTCCACAATTCAAATCGGCGTTACCCTGGCGGGCTTTTTGACATCCGCCTCGGCTTCTCAAAGCTTCGCCGTGCCGCTCACTAATTATCTTGCCTCCACATCACTGATATATTATGTCAGTAAAAGCTTTATCAATGTTGTGCTGGTTGTAGTGATAACCATTATCACCTCTTATTTCTCGCTCGTTTTGGGTGAGCTTGCGCCCAAACGCATAGCTATGCAAATCCCCGAGAAGCTCTCCTTCAGGGTTGTCGGCATTTTGCTGTTTGTTGCAAGGGTTACAGCGCCTTTTGTTAAATTTCTTGCCCTTTCGACCAACGGAGTTGTACGCCTTTTCGGCTTCGATCCTAATGCAGACGAGGAGCAGATGACCGAAGAAGAAATCCGCATGATGGTTGATGTCGGCGGCGAAAAGGGAGTTATCGAGACAAGCCAAAAAGAGATGATTAACAACATCTTTGAGTTTGACGACCTTGATGTGGGCGATATTATGACTCACAGAACCGATATGACGGCTATCGAGGTCACAAAATCACTTGAGGAGGTTGCGGAGCTTGCCGTCGAAAACGGCTATTCCCGTATTCCTGTTTTTGAGGAGGACCCCGATAATATTGTCGGCGTGCTTTACGCGAAGGATTTGCTCAAATATGTCGGCAAAACCCTGCCCAAAAGCCTTAAGATACCCGATGTTATGCGTCAGGCTCTCTATGTGCCCGAAACCCAGACCTGTGGTGACCTTTTCAAAACCATGACCGAGAGCCATATGCAGTTCGCGATTGTCGTTGATGAATACGGCGGAACTGCCGGGATCGCGACGCTCGAGGATGTTCTTGAATCCATAGTCGGCAATATTCAGGATGAATATGACGATGAGGAAGAAGAAATCTCGATGATAAACGAAAACACCTTCACCGTTGACGGCACGATTGATATTGATGAGATTGACGAGCTTGTCGGTGTGGAGCTCACAGAGGGCGAATACGACACTCTCGGCGGCTTTCTTATCAGTCTGCTCGGCTATCTGCCGGCTGAAGGCTCTGAAGAAATACATGTTGATTACGAAAATTTGCATTTTACAATTCTCAATGTTGAGGAGCGCCGTATAGGCAAGGTTCGCATCGAGATTACCCCCTTAGACGATGACGACGATAAGGATAAAGACGATGACGATTGATTAATATCATTCTAAAGGGGTCGATTTCTGTCGACCCCATATTTTTTGAAAGGGTGAATATCATGGACAAGCTGAATGTAATTCCTTACCCGCGAAAGGTTGAATTTCTTGAGGGCGAGGTATGCCTTGAGGGGCTTGATATTGATTCAATAAAAGCTCAAATAGCGCCGCAGATGGGCGAGGAGGAATACACCCTGGCCGTAACCGCCGACGGCGTCTTTATTACGGCCGGCTCGCCAAAAGGCGAATTCTACGCTAAAAAAACGCTGAGTATGCTCGGCGACAAATGCCGCTGTGTTTTTATTGAGGATAAACCTGAGTACTCCTACCGCGGCTTTATGCTTGACACGGTGCGGCATATTATAAGTCTTGACGACACTAAACGGTTCATTGACGCGGCGGCGTCGGTGAAGATGAATGTTATGCACTGGCATATTACCGATGACCAGGGCTGGCGGCTGGAGCTTGAAAAGTATCCCGATATAACTCAAAAGGCAAGCGTTCGCCACGGCTCGCATTTCGGCAATAATAATCATGACGATGACGATTACGGCGGGTATTTCACTAAGGACGAAATGCGTGAAATTGTGCAGTATTGCGCCGACAGATTCATAACCGTCATTCCCGAAATTGATATGCCCGGTCATGTCGCGGCGCTGCTCCACGCGCGCCCCGACCTTTCCTGCACCGGCAAGGATATAGAGGTCAAAACACTTCAGGGGATATTCCCCGATATTCTTTGCGCGGGTAAGGACGAAACCTTTGAAGTGATTTTTGATATTCTGCGTGAGCTCATGGATATTTTCCCCTCGGAATACATTCATATCGGCGGCGACGAAGCGCCAAAGAAGCGCTGGCGTGTATGCCCTGATTGTCAAAGACGCATCTGGGCAAATGCGCTTAAGGATGAGGAAGAGCTTCAGGGCTGGTTTGTCAACAAGGTCGTTGAGTTCCTTCGTGAAAACGGCAGGAAGGCAATCGTATGGAACGAGAGCCTCAACAGCGGCTTGGTCAAGGATGTTGTCGCCCAGAACTGGATGGATAAAAAAGGCGTTTGCGCCTCCTATGCCAATAACGGCGGCAAGGTTATCGCATCGGATTTTTATCATTGCTACGCCGACTACCCCTACGGCATGACGCCGCTGAAAAAAACCTATTCCTATAACCCACGCGGCAAGCTGATTGAGAGTAAGTCGCTGGGCAATGTTATCGGCGTTGAGGCGACAATCTGGACTGAGTATATTTACAGCTCAAACAGACTGTTTTATATGTGCTTTCCTCGTTTTACGGCAATCGCGGAGGTGGGCTGGTCAAGTGAAATGCATCTTGACGAGGCGGATTTTGAACGCCGCTTTGAAATATATAAAAACTATCTGTATTCGCTCGGTATAACTCCGGCCGACAGCAGCGAATGGAATCCGAACGCTCTTGCACGGGCGAAGCGCACAATTGGATTTTTCTCAAATATAATTAACCCGAAGGTGGCCAAGGAATATGAATAATCAGTATCAGGGCTTGTCGCCCAAGGCTCTCACACTAATGAGGGTAACTATGGCGATTTTGCTTTTGTTTTTTATTGCAGTGTGCGCAGTGCTGGTCATCGCTTTGCGGTGGGTTCCCGTTGTCCCTTATGTCATCGCGGCTGTCGGGCTTGCCATAAGCGTTGCCGCGTGGCTGATTATTCCTAAATTTCGTTTTCGCCGTTATAAATACCTTATCGAGCAGGACAGAATTGAAATTATCGAAGGCGTTTTCTTTACATCGAGGACCATTGTGCCGATTGACAGGATTCATCAGCTCGATATTAAGACAGGCCCGCTTGATAAGCTTGCCGGCGTTGCTAAGGTGGTTGTCACAACAGCCGGCTCCGCCGCCGTTTTTCGCTTCCTTGAGCCAAAGCGCGCCGAGGAAATCGCCATGTACCTTAACAGCGCTATCGCGAAAAAGCTCGCAAATCAGGCGGAGCGGGAGGGGGACTAAGCCTTGTTTGAGCAGCCCACCCGAAACCACATAACCGTTATTTTTGAGCGGCTCGGCGTTATGTTTTTTGTGGTAATTATTATACTTTGGTCTAATGTTCAGGGCAATTTTGACGCGGAATTATTCAGCCCCTCTTTTTGGCGTGATTTGAGCCAAAGCGCCAAAGATGTTGAATTTTATTACTACACCATAGGCGTGGCGGTTTTTTTTGCTGTTGTCGCAGTCGTTTTATTTTTTGCGCTAAGGTTTTGGAGCAAAACCGTCTTTTATATTGAGAACGGGTATCTGATTTATGAACGCAACACAATGTTCAAGAAAAAATCAAAGCTTCCCCTTGAGATAATATCAACTGTTAACCTCGAGCGCAATATTTTTGAACGGATTGTAGGCACTGCAAAGGTTAAGCTCGATATAAACTCCGCTCAAACATCAAACGCCACAGACTTCACGCTTGTTTTGTCGCTCAAGACAGCTCAGATGCTTAAAGAAACGCTTACCGCAAAAAGGCGCGAGAGTGTTGGCAACGCGGCTCAGCAGGGGAGCAAGGAGCAGGTGATAATAGCCTTTACCCCATGGGAGGTTATTCGCCACAAGCTGCTTTCTCTGCCGATTATGCAGGGCTTAGTTACCATCGCAGTGATAGCCTCGCAGTTTTACGGCAACAGTCAGACGGGCGGCGTTGAAATGCTGAGCGCCGCGATTTTTGCGCTGGGCTTCGGTGCTGTCGCGGTCGGCGTATCGGTGTTAAACACGCTTGACTATACAGTAAGTGCGGATGAAAAAAATTTTTACATCACAAAGGGCAGATTAAAAAAGGTGAGCTACACCTTCAGCCGCGGCAGAATCAACGCTGTTTTTGTTAAGCAGCCAATGCTCGCGAGATTATTCGGCTTCAGCAGTATCGAGGTAGCGGTTATCGGAATAGGCAATGAAAAAAATGAAACTCCCTGCCTGTGCCTTCTTGCTGATAAGCGGCAAACAGAGAGAATTTTAAAGCTTTGCGCAGAGAATTTTTCAAATTGCAGCGGTGAATTAATTACTCAAAGCAAGGCCGCGCTGATACCGTCTGCGTTTTGCCTTGCCGCTGTTTGCGCGCTCTCGCTTCTTGTGCTTTTTATTCCGGAGGTTTCGCTTGCGGGTGTCGTAATCGCGGCGGTTATCACGGCTACGGCGGCGCTGATGTTCATGGGCTACCGTGCAAAATCTTTTCGTTTTGACGAAAATGTTTTTCAAAGCACGCGGGGCATTTTTACAAAGCAAACCGGAATGTTCCGATACGACCGGCTTCAGACCGTCAAGATAAAAACAAACTCGGTTATGCGTAGGGCGGATGCGGAAAAGATGAATTGGAGCATACTTTCAGGCGCGGCAATGAAGGTTCATACAAGCGGCTGGTTCACCAAAGGAATCTTTGAAAAAATTGCGGCGAACGCGGTTTCTGCTGAGGATACTTCTACCCTGCTTTTAAGATAGCATATATAATTTTTTGAGCTTAAAAATAACCCCTCGTGCAAGCACGAGGGGTTAAAACTGCTTATTTCTTAACTTCTTCTTTCGCGGCCTCAGCCCTTGCCTTCTCAAGCTCGGCCTTGAGCCTCTCGGTTTCTTCCTCAAGCTTCTTTGCCTCTTCTTCGGCTCTCTTCGCGGCGTCCTCCGCTTCCTGCTTGTCGAGCGCCTCAGACATCTTGGCTCTGATTGATTCCTGACTTTCGCCGCTGGCGAGCATCGCGAAGTATTCCTCAGACGGGATACCGCCGATGTAGCACTGTTTGTACTTAACAACAACGCCCTTCTTGGCGATCATAATGTTAATTGTAATCAGGGCAATAAGCGTGGCGAGATATATGTAAGCGCCAAAGCCGATCGAACCGCTGATGAAATCGGGGAAAACGGTGCTGATTCTGCCCGTGAAAAGCGAGAAGGTTATAACTGAAGTGACTGCGCAAACAATGGCAATCGAATTAAGGATAAGGTTACGCGGGTTGCCCTTCTTGGAGCAGGCGAGCATAAGCATAACGAGCGATACAATCACAACCACAAGCGACAGCAGCAGCGTAACGAGCGAGATGCCGTACATTAAAAAGCTCGGACCTGTAATCGGCGCGCCGAACATGGTCAGCAGGCCGCCGAAATCAAGAGAAGAAACAACATTATAGATGGCAATCGCGTTTATGTTCGTCGTGGTTTGCTCAATGAAAGGACCGCTGAAGGTGACCTTGCCAAGCGGCAGCATAAGAGCGGCTATAGGCAAAATTGAAAGCACAATTCTGATAATTGTGAGCTTAGAGCCGATGAATGACGCTTTGAGCCTGTCGATTCTCTTTTGGAATCGGGCGTGCTCCGCTTCGGCTTTATCGGCGTCGGCAAGCAGCCTTTCCTCCATACCGTAATAAACAAGGTTGACACCGCACTTGGGGCAATTGGGACGCCAATCGGTAAGCTTAAGGTGGTAGTCGCATTTCGGGCAATTTGCCATAGTAGTTCCTCCAAAAAGCAATTTCTATGTGTACATACTAAGTTATCCATTCAATATTACCATACAAAATAGTTAAAATCAATAGCAAACATAATAAAAAAGTAAAGCATTTTTGTGTTATATTTACATAATCCCTTATATATGCTAAATAAATCCGCCGTCTATACCTATAATCTGAGCGGTGATGTAGCTTGAATCATCACCGGCAAGAAAGCTTATCAGCGAGGCTACCTCACCGGGGCTGCCGAAACGCCCCATGGGTATGGCTTGCTTAAGGTTCTCGATTTCATCAGGCGTTAAGTTTGAATTCATGGAGGTATCAATAACCCCCGGCGCGATGCAGTTGACCTGAATGTTTGACGGGGCAAGCTCGCGTGCGAGCGCCTTCGTCAGGCCAATCAGCCCCGCTTTAGAGGCGGAATACGCGACCTCGCACGATGCTCCGCAAACGCCCCAAACAGAAGATATATTGATTATTTTTCCATACTTATGATTTACCATATATGGAACCGCGGCGCGGCAGCAGTTGGCGGCGCCAGTGAGATTCGCGTTAAATATCGCCTCAAACTCCTCGGCAGAGGTATCGGTAAAAAGCTTTTGCAGGGCAATGCCGGCGTTATTAACAAGCACAGAAACGCCGCCGAGGGTATCGGTGGCGTTTTGAAACATTGTATTAACCTGTACTTCGCTCGCAATATCGGCCCGGCAGCAAATAACTCTCGCGCCGTCTGCCTCAAGCTCTGCCGCGAGTGCGGCGGCGCCATGCTCGTTTTTGTTATAGTTTAACACGAGCGCGAAGCCATCCTTTGCAAGCCTGCGAGCCGCCTGGGCTCCGATACCGCCTGCGGCGCCTGTAATAAGAGCGGTCTTATTGATTTGAGTCACCCCTGTAATCAAACTATATCATCAAAGTTATACTTTTCGCCAAGTGAGGCAAGGTCGATATAACCATTGGGAATTTTAAACAGTCTTTGGTCCGCGACGGCGGTAAGTGAATTTATCTGCATAATTGTTTTGGTGCCTGTGTCGGGGTTATTGGTTTCAATTCTGTTAAGGTCACCGCTAGGCAGGTAATAGTATTTAACCTGCTCGCCGTTTAAATCGTAAGTTTCGCAAATATAAGATTTGCCGTCAACCGTCGCGCTGACCGCTTCAACAAGCTTTGCGTCATCTTTCGCGGTTTCGGACAGGTCAGGCATTATTTCCTTGACAAAGTCCTGATCCGCCTCTGTGTAGGCCTTTATCGCGGGTATAACAAAATAGCCCTTGGTTCCGTCATTGATATAGTTGACCTCAAGGTTTGTTTTATCCTGTGTCATCGTTGCCGCGACAAACGCCTTGTTGCCGCTCATGACCATTGTAACGGGAACGGTTGTGGTGCCGCTGGAATCAGTTGTTTTAAGGGTAAATTTCATTGTGTATGTGCCGCTGTCAATCATTTCCTGATAGCTCTTTTTGGGGATGGGATTGACAAGCACGACCTCACCGTTGCTGTTTCTGGTGGTGGCGAGAATAGAGGTCGAATCCGGCGATAACGGCTCCTCATAGAGCAGAGTAACCTTAGTCTGGGTTTGGTTTTGGGCAATGTTCTTGGTAAGCTCGGCAAGCAGGCTTTCGGCGGCCTCGTCCGCGTTCAACGAATTCTTTTGCGCTGTGGTTTTATTAACTGAAATAACCGTGGTGGCAACTACGATATCCTTGTTTTGAACTGTCACAACATTGCCGCCGTCATTATATGAGTACTTGGTTTCGCCGTTTTCATCAACGGAGGACTCCACTTCGTGCGAAACACCCTCATCATCAACAAAATAAGCTACAGTTTCAGTCATCGTTTCTGTTTCGGTTTCTTTTTCGCCTTTTCCGCAGGCAGCAAAACCAAACAGAACCGCAAAAATTAAGGTGATGCATGCAATACTCTTTTTCATCAAAAATCCTCCTGAAAGATTGGGTTAAATACGCCGTAGCGCCCCTGCACTGCAGGTTATGATAATAGAATAAATGATTTTGTCCATAAAATCAAGTGAAATGTGTATCATATTAATTGCTCATTTGTAAAGCTTTTGTTTCCGAATTGTAAATGTACAGGAAGATTTTGGAAAATGAAAGAGAAAAATATACTAAAAATCAATTACAAATGGGAATATTCAATCAAACAACGCCGAATATTGAGGCAAAGAGCTCTCTGAAGAATTGGACAACACGCTCCCAGAAGCTGAGCTCTGCCGACTCGATTATGTGGCAGCGAATGCATTCATGAACCTGGTCGCCGTTCGCATCCTCGTAGCTCTCGCCCCAGTCGTGGCCGAGCGCGGGAACCGTGCGCGTTGTCGAGGGAAGAGGCTGGTTACACACGGTGCAGAAGGTAGCCTCCTGACCGTCCTCTGTGCAGGTCGGCTCATGCCCGGGCAGATAGCTGTATTCACTTGAGGGAACATGCCCTGTGGCGTATACTCTGATCTCAGAGTTCGGCTTTATGGCGTGACACCTCGAGCATTCCTCAACAGATACGCCGTCCTGTGTGCAGGTTCGCGTGGAGACTTGAGTTCTGACCCAGATATGCGCGCTCTGCCAGCTGATGTAACGGGTATCAATAACCGCGCCGCATTTCGTACATAAAAGCTGCTCCTGTCCGTTTGTTTCGGTAAGGCAGTTTGCCTCATGACCGGGTACGGGCGTGTAGCTCGCCGCGGGCGTGTGAGCGGTAGCCTTTGGAATTACCTCCGTATAAACATAGTGACGGTAACGGCAGCCCTCTTCTCGGCAGGTGTAGGTTCTTATGCCGTCTTCAGTGCAGGTGGCCTCATCACCGGGCAGTATTTGAATATCCCAGTCGTGCTCAATTATATTAATCTCAAATTCTTCATAACAGCCGTCTTGCGGGAAGCCCGGCAGCCACGGGGCAAGGCGCTGGTCCTCCGCCTCGCAGGTTATTGTAACCGTAGCCGGGAATGGGCTGACGGCGGTTACTTTGCCGTTTTGGTCAACCGTAACCTTGCTGGGATCTGAGGAAGTCCAAATAACTTTTCTGTTAATATTATTCTCGCTGAAATCATAATAATCGTCTTCATAGAAATCATATGATTCAAAGAACGTGTCATTATGTGTGTTCCAATAATCATCGTCATATGGATCAATGCCTGCTCCGGCAGGGTAGTTCTCAATACCGAAGCCGTCAAAGTTGTAATTGGTGTTTTCATTGTTTATGGAGTTGTGACCGCTCCAACTCGGGTTATGAAGCGCCCAAGTGCTTGTACCCAGGGTTTGCAGTGATTCTCCGGGGTCAATATCCGCACCGAAAGGGATTACATAAATGTCGGTTATCGGGTTCTCGCCCAGGAATGTAAAGAAAGCCTTGTTAATATCAAGCAGATGCTGCTCATAGCCTGAGAAGCCAGAGTACTGACTGTATCCGTTGCTTTGCAAATCAGACGCAGACCAATATTGATTGTTATAAACCGACCTTGGTGGCTTTGCCCCATCAGTCCCCGGATCTGCATCATAATCAATTAAAGCTTGACGAACGGGAAAAACAGCTTCGGTGTAGGAAAGATAACTGTTAGGATCAAAATTACCCTCGCGTATATCAAGAGACATGAATTCGCCGTTTTTAACAAAGCCGATAATCGGAAGCGGCATTAGGTACCTCGGCTCATAGCTTTGGTATTCATCATCATCGTAGGTTACACCAAGGCAGTAATCATAAATTCCATCCAAAAACGATGGAATTCTAAATCTTTCATCAAAAGCATACGCAGGGTTGCCATAACAACGGATATCAAAAACATCAACGCCGTAAATAGTCGCGCCGTATTCATTCATCCAGTATTTTTCAAAAACCTCTGTGCCGATATCGCGGCACAGGTCAAGGTTTGACGAGTAAATTACAAAGATGAAGGTTTCACCATTATCCCACATTTGCTGAAGTCCGGTATTTGTCGAATCTATCCACCTGATGTTATCCGTGTAATGGCTGTCTGCCGCCGTGGACATAAACCCATAAGCAGCCGTACTGAAAACAATCACGGCTGAAATAAGAACGCAGATGCTTCTCTTAATAAGCTTTTTCATATGACCCTCCAAAATCACCGCGAAAGGCGGCAAATTTATAAATGGCTTCTAAATAATAATATACACTATACAGAGAATTTTTGGAATACTTTTTGTGAATTTTTACGACAATTTTTAGCAAATATTTGCGGTTTGGGCGCTGTCCGCCTTTGTGGCTCGGCGTTCAATATCAACGAGCATCGCAAGCATAGCATTGTAAAAGGTATGAGTTTTATCTGCGCTTTCCAAAAGACCTATGGGTGTGCCGTGATCGCCCTTCATAATCGGCATAACATTCCATATGCCCGGTTGAATATTATTCGGGTCAAAATCGGTATATGGTTCGTCATAAGGATGTAGGGCGGAAAATGTGTTAACAAGCCCGTCATTGGCATAGCGTATGTTTTTATCCGAAATTGTGCTGTAAGAGGTTTTGCTCTTAATAAGCATAAGCGTTGAGGTAGCGACGAGAATAGGCATTCTTACGTTAAGCGGCAGATAGAATTTATCGCCGATAAGGGGTCTGACGGCATTTGTTGAATATGAAAAATAATACAGATTGGGGCTGATTTTAATAATTTCGTTCATCACGCGGACACCATCGGGATTGAATTCAAAAACGACATTATCCTGCGCGGACCAGATTGTTTTAAGTGCATTGTGGAGCGGAGCTGCGTCCTTCTGCTTCGGGATACGGGAAAGCCCGTATTGCTCCATATGAAAGTCAACACCCTTGCCGTTAATCGGTGAACGCCCCATTACGCCCGCCCACGAGTAAACGACCAATTCCAGAAGGGGCAAGGCGTGCATATCTTTAATCGCCTCAAAGCAGGTGGTGCCGTTATGTGGGGAGCAGATTGTGGTGACGCTTTTGACCCAATCCTCCTTGCCGCCGTCAAAAAGACCTGAAAGCTCCTCATCGGGCGTTTCGGCTTTTTCAACATCAGAGCCGTGGGTGAGCAGGTGGGCAAAGAGCCTTACTGTGTTGCCGCCGAGGCTGTGACCGATAACATGAATAGCGTGGTGAGGGTCGCCGGGGCTACCCTTCCCCCAGTCTTCAAAAAGCGGCTTTTCGTAGGTTCTGCCAAAGCGTTTATGACCGTATTTTTTTGAATGGGCGGCTCCGTAGTCAACGGTAGTACCCATCAACTGGGCATAAAGCTCGCACGCCCTGTCCCATGAGCTTGAAAGAGGACCCACGGAGGCTGCGTAGCTTTCTCGGCCTATGTTATTAAGGTAAACCATAAGGTCGCCAGTGGTCGCGCCCCAGTATGGCGCAAAAGAATTAATACCCTCGCCCGCACCCCAGCCAAAAAGACCGTGAACGAAAACAAACGGACAGTCGCTTTGCGCGTAAGAAACAATCTCCTTTTTACCTGCCATAGCTAATAACACTCCCAAACAGGGTATTTTGTAACATTATTGGTATTATATCACATTTAAGTGATGTTTGCAAGAATGCATATATCAAATATTGTTGACTTAAACATTTGCTTTTGATATAGTTAAGTTACAGATAAAATGAGAGCCTGGAAGGAAGTAAAATTATGGTAAGTGTTTTTACACGCTTTAAGAGTCTGATATTATCCTTTATCATCTTCTTTTCATCCCTTTCCACCGTTGGCGTAACGGCAAAGGTTGAAATGCCCGACGCCAAACCGGGCGTTTACGGGCAATGGGTTAATCCCTTTGTGGGGACCGGCGGCATACCGTGGGTATGCGCAAACCTTTCTCCGGGGGCAACCGCCCCGTTTGGCGCGGTTCGCCTTTGCGCCGATACCACAGGTATTGGTGGCTCGAATTTAATCGGCAGCGGTAAATCAGGGTATTATTACGGCCATAACTACACCGTGGGCTTCAGCCACACAAGGCTGTCGGGAACCGGCATTATGGATATGGGGCATTTCAGGGTAACGCCTGCCGTGGGCGACACAGACCCTGCAAAAAGGCTTACCAGCCCTTTGATTTTTTCGCATGACAACGAGGTGGCAACCGCGGGCTATTACGCGCTGTATCTGCCGACTGTTGACTGCATGGCGGAGCTTACTGCGACAACGCACGCAGGCGTTCACCGCTATACCTTCCGCTCCGATAAGGACGCCCATCTGTTTATTGATGCCACAAGCTTTCTTAATGGCGGCGAGTCGCTTGGCGGCGAGATAACCGTCATGCCCGACGCAATGGAGATTGAGGGCTCGGGCGATATTGATACCGGCTTCACGGGCAGGTACGGCGGTCTCAAGGCTTATTTTGTCGCTCGCTTTAATACACCGTTTGAATCCTATGCAACATGGAACGGTGATGAAAGCGTAGAGGGCAGGGCGAGCACTCAGGGCACAGATGTCGGCGTGAATATCAACTTCGGCAGTGTAGCAAGCAAGCCCGTTGAGCTTAAGCTCGGCATCAGCTTTGTCAGCGTTGAGAATGCCCGCGAAAACCTTGACGCTGAGGTCGGGAGCCTTGATTTTGAAGGCGTCAGAGCTTCTGCGCGCGACACATGGGATGAGTGGCTCTCACGCATTGATATCGAAAGCGATGACCCGGAGATTAAAACAATTTTTTATACCGCGCTTTATCATTCAATGATAATGCCGACCAATTTCACTGATGTCAACGGCGAATATCTCGGCTTCAAAAAGCAGGTGGGAACCGCTCAGGGCTTCACCTACCGCACCGATATGTCGCTTTGGGACACCTACCGCACTACACATCCGCTCTACATTTTGATTGCTCCCGAAATTCAGCGTGACTGCCTTAAAAGCCTTGTTTGTATGGCGAGGGCAGGCGGCACTCTGCCGCGCTGGCCGTCGGGCGCGGGCTACACCGGCTCAATGTTCGGCACGCCCGCCGATATGGTTATCGCCGAAAGCTACCTTAAGGGAATAACCGATTTTGAGGTTGAGGAAGCGTACGCTTTCATGAAGAAAACCTCCGATGGCGGACCATACGAGGGGGCGGATTCCCGAAGCGCGATTGACGATTACAACACTCTCGGCTACTGCGCGGCTGACAGCACAAAATACGCTGTGAGCTATACGCTTGAATACGCGTGGGCAGACGGCAGTATCGCTTTGCTTGCCAAGGCTCTCGGGCACGAGGATGAGGCAGCGGTCTATAAAGCAAAGTCAATGAACTATAAAAACATTTTTGATGACGAAACCAAGTATTTCAGGCCAAGAAATGCCGACGGTACATGGTACGAGCCTTTTAACCCGAATATTACCAATTTCTATGATGCGGTTATGCCTGTGAAATTCGCGGATGATTACTGCGAGGGCGGCGCGCGTCATTGGCGCTGGTCAGTACCTCACGATGTCAGCGGACTTATTAATCTTTTTGGCAGCAAAGAATATTTCGTGAGCGAGCTTGAAAAATTCATGGAGGACGCAAGCGCAAACCGCGCCGCGCTTGACCCCGGCCCGGGCTACTGGCAGGGCAATCAGCACGATATCCACGCGCCGTATCTATTTGATGACGCGGGCAGACCTGACCTGACACAAAAATGGGTTCGCTGGTCGCTTTCGGAGCGTCACAGCACCGATGTTGACGGTTTAGACGGCAATGACGACGGCGGCACGCTCAGCGCCTGGTATGTTTTCAGCGCAATGGGGTTATACCCCGTTGCCGGCACTGATAGGTACTGGATAGGGTCGCCAAACCTTAACAGAGCATCTGTCAATATGGGCGGCGGCAAAACCCTAACAATTATCGCCAATAACCAATCCTCGGAGAATATTTATGTTCAAAGCGTAACCCTTAACGGCGTTAAGCTTACCGAGCCGTCAATAATTCACAGCCAAATTGCCAATGGCGCGACGCTTGTGTTTGAAATGGGCGCAGAGGCCGCGGCAAACGGCGGTTTTTAACAGAAAAATCAATGAACTCCCTCGGCAGTGCTTGACCCTGCCGAGGGAGTTTTCTTCTTATTTAATCTATCAATTAAAATAAAGAAATGAGCGCAGATTATGCATAATCTGCGCTCAATAAATACAATATTAATTAAAGAACTGCGGCAAATATTTCTTATGCGCCTGCTTCATTTCCTCGAAGCATTGCGTTGCCTTTTCCCAGTCGCCTACAAGCGGATGAACAAGAAGGGCGTTGAGAGCCGCTTTGTCAGAGCCCTTCATGGCCGCCTCAACGGTGTACTTCTCGTATTCCTTAACAATACGCATAAGCCCGATTATGTGGTGGTTATCAATCGGCTCAACGGGTACGGGGGTAGCGCCGTTTTTACCTACAACCGCCGCGATTTCGAGAACATCAGTCTCCTCCATAAAGGGCAGGGTTTTGCCGTTTTTGATGTTGACGATATGTACCTCGTTAAGGTCGTTCGCAATCGCGTTAATCAGCGATACCGCCGCGAGGGAATACTTGTGACCTCCGCGCTTATCAAGCAAATCAGGCTTTGTGATGAGATTTTCATCACTATACATCTCAAGCAGCTGTTCCTCGATTTCCATGCAAACCTGCGCCCTGCTCTTGTCGCCCTCTTTAAGGTGGCGGAGCTTCGCGTCTCTGCCGTAATAATACTGAAGGTATGACGAGGGGATGCCGTGAATGGCGGACAGGGTTTCAAGCGAGAAGCCGTCATCCTTGATATTCTCCATAACCTTGGGCGAGAATCCGCTGGCTATCATATCGTCAAGAATATCCTTGCCCTCAACCTTAACCGAGGTTATCCAGCTCAGGTGGTTCAGACCGACATAAGTTATTTCGCTGTCTTCGCCGCTGATTTCCTTGGTGTCATCAATCATATTAATGGGCACATTGCAAAGACCGATGCTCTTGACCTTTGTGTTATTAAGCACAAATTCGCTTATGATGCCCGAAGGATTTGTGAAGTTAACAAGCCACGCATCGGGGCAAATTTCCATAATTTTATCACAGATATTCTGCATAACAGGAATGGTGCGCAGCGCTTTAAAGAATCCGCCGATACCGGTTGTTTCCTGCCCGATAAGGTCATATTTGAGAGGAATTGTTTCATCGAGATGCCTTGCGGGCAGCTTGCCCACGCGGATTTGAGTTACAACAAAGTCCGCGCCCTGCAAAGCCTCGGCCAAATCGTCGGTTATGTTGATTTCGCAGTCAATATTCGCTGCTTTGAGCATCCTCACGCAAAGCGAGCCGACAATGGTTCTTTTGCGCTCATCAATATCCATGAAGGATATTTTCTTTATCTTTAATGTATTTCTCGCTTTGATAAAGCCATCAACAAGCTCTGGGCAATAGGTGCTGCCGGAGCCGATGACGGCAACCGTTATCTCTTTCAAGTATTTGCGCATCCTTCCATTTTAACTTATAAATAAGCGTGCTTTTGCATAATCCAATTAATACAGCCGACCACGGGGGGCTTGGTGAGCTTAATAAACTTAAGCTTGCGCCCGCTCAACTCCTGTGAACGGTTAATGAGCATATTCAGATAAATGGGGCTGTTAAGCTTGATGTTGATTGAGCCCGAAAGCACAACCTCGATTTCGTTGCCGTCAAACTCCATTTGCTTGGAGAGGGCGGCGATGAATTGCGCACCTCGCTCCGACATTATCTGGCACAGCTTATATGCGGGGCCGTCGCCCGCGTCAAGAGCGGCAAAGAAAAAGTCGATAAAATCATGCATGTATTCGTCAGCGTCATCGCTATCAAATTTTGACACAAGAGCCAAAAATTCTTCGCGGGTTTCAATGCCGTATTTTTCGAATACCATTTTTGTAATTAAGGTTTTATCCAGCTTAAGGAAAAGCTCATCATATACAAGGCGGAATGAGCGCTCAACAATCCAATCGCCGCCGCCGACATCGCCCGTGTAGCCCGAAAGGCCTGCAAGCTGAAGCATATTGCCGCGCGAATCTATAGCGTTGCAGCAGGTGCCCGTGCCGCAGTTATAACCGATAGCAGCGCCCTTCTCGGAGCCTGCCTTAACAACTATATAACCGTCGTTAAAAATCTCAAAGCGTTTGAGGCCCCTTTCACGCAAAAGGTCGCTGAGTATTTCATGCTGATAGGCATGGTCCATACCGGCGAGGCCCAGCAGAGCAAAGTCAATATCGTTGATAGTAACTTTTTTCTCCGTCCTGACAATAAGATGGGCAATGCCGGCCCAAATCTTTTGAGCCGCCTCCTGGTAAGAAGCTTCGAGGGTTTCATGGTTTGTGCCGGGTCCGGTTATCATATCCAGCATTCTGCCCTTGTCATCAAACAGGGCATATGTTGTTTTGGTACCTCCTCCGTCAACCCCTATGTAATATCCCATACTCTCAATCCTTTCTTTCTATAAAAAATGCAGGTCTGATTTTTATTATCAGTTTGCTTTGAAGAAATCCGTGCAGACTTCTTCAAGGCAAAACATTCCGCGTCTGTAGGGTTCTCTGTCAATCCACATGCCGTTTGTGAAATCGGGTACCGGAACCGGCAAGCTGCCCAAAGCTATCGACTGCTCCGACAGGCAGGTGACTGCCATCCATGCCGCAGTATCGTAAACATCAATGGGCGATCTTCCGCCAAGATGAACGCTCTCGGCGAATGCGCTGAGTACGAGGAAATCCATGCCGCCATGCCCGCCGTGAATGCCCTCCTCACGGTACTGCTTCCACAGGGGATGCTCATACTTATCGTAGCATTCGTCAAAATCGGTCCAGTCGTGGCTCCAGCTTTCGCCGTCTTTGGTAAGACCTTCTATGAAAATCTGTGCGCCGTCCTCCATATATATTCCCTTTGTGCCCTGAATACGGTAGCCGCGGGAATAAGGTCGCGGGAGCGTACAGTCGTGCGTGAGCAGAATGCTTTCGCCGTTTGCGCATTTAATCATCGTGGTAACAACATCGCCTTGATTAAAATTATAATCGGCAATATCGTAATCCTCGCCCTTGTTTTCTTTAATCCATACATTAAGCCCGCGGGATTTGCTCGCCATTGAGGTAAGGGTTAAAAACCTGTTGCCTCTGTTAATATCAAGCAGCTTCGCAATCGGGCCGAGCTGATGAGTCGGGTAAAGCTCGCCGTTGCGGTGCTGAAAATTAAAGAGTCTGCCGTGTCTGTTTTCTCTGCCCAGAGCGATTTCACTGCGCAAATCGTGCTGATAACCTCCCTGAACATGAACAATCTCGCCGAAAAGGTTTTGACGAACCATGTTGAAAAGAGTCATTTCCGCGCGGTCATAGCAGCAGTTCTCGAGAAGCATGCAGAATTTGCCGGTCTCCTCAGATGCGCGCACCATCTGCCAGCATTCCTCGACTGAAGCGGCGCCGCCAACCTCAAATGCCACATGCTTGCCCGCCCTCATTGCGTCAACGGCTATGCGCGCGTGGGTTATCCATGTTGTGCAGCAAAGCACAGCGTCGAGGTCGTCACGGGCAAGAAGCTCTTTATAATCAAGATACCAGTCAGCATCGCTGCCTGTTTCTTCCTTAACTATTATCGCGCCGTTTCGGGCTCTGTCCTCATATTTATCGCATACGGCGGGTACGGTAACGCCCCGGCATTTGAGAAGCTCGCGAAGCATTCCGCTGCCTCTGCCGCTTATACCGATGACGCCGATTTTAACGTTTTCTTTATACATGAACCAAAGCCCTCTCTTTCAGCAACTATTATAAAGCCTTTTACTAAAAAATTCAATATTATTTGAAATATCTTTTAAAATATTTACGCCATGACATCATATAGACGGTAACAAGCTTTGTCAACGCGATATCGTAGAGAATAAACGCGACTGTACCCGCGCCGAGCAGAATCGGAACGGCCACAGCGCCGTATTCGTCAATTTCATCAACTGATATGCCCATGAGCTTTATCATGAATAAGTATGACAGCGCGATTGTGCCGTTAAACATCAGCACCTTTAGAATCCATGAAGCCACGGCAGGAAGCTTGCTTTCGAGCAGAGCTTTAATAATCGGGTAGTAGCCGAAAAAAGCAAGGTACATGACCGCAACTTCTTTATCGGGCACAAGCAAAGAAGCCAGAATCGCGACGGTCGCATAAACGCCGAACGCCCATTTTTTATCTATTTCGACAACAATGAACACAATCAGCGCTCCCGCCACGGCAGGAAGGGCATAGGTAAGAAACGGGATTATCGCAACCGAAATCATCAGCACAAGCGAGAGCGCCGCAACAATGCCGCCCAGGGCGGGCTTTGAGCTCTGCTTCAATTATATCAAATCCTTTCGGAATTTCGACTTTGATTTAACAACACGGTATCAGGTCGCCGCCCATGCATTCACAGCAGCAATCCGCGCAAAGAAGGCTTGAGCACATATCGCAAAAATCACAGCCGCTGCTGTCGCCGCCGCGTTTTGCCGCGCGTCTGTCTGTTTTGTATCCGCCCGAGCGCGCGTTATTGACATTGCCCAGAGCGGCTCTGAAGGTGCTGTTTTGCGGCTCGAGGTCAGATGCTATTTCAAAGTTTTTGGCCGCTTCCTCAAGCCAGCCGCGTTTTTGCTGAACGGTACCTTTAAGGTAATACCATTCCGCGTTTCGCTGCTGCTCAGGGATGCCGTCAAGCAATATTTCAGCGTCCTCAAGTCTGCCCTCGCGCACTTTTTCGCGGATATCGGATAAATTCGTGTTCGCATAGGCGCGCTGCGGTTCGCTATAGGTGTATTGCTCATACGCCGCGCCGCCCGAGGATGACGATGATGTACCCATAACAATACTGTCATAGGCTTCGTCAATATCTCTCATCTTCTTATGCGCCGCCTCGGTGTCGCCCATCTCGCGGTATTGGCGTGACAGCTCCCTATACGCCGCCTTAACCTGTTCAATGTGCGCGCCTTCCGGTACGCCGAGAACACTGTATGGATTTTTCATAATACTCTCCGTTCTTTCATAAAAGGCAGTGGTCAGCTGATTTCAAGTTTAGTTTGCTTCATTTCCTCGCCTGTGTATTTTGCAAGCGCCGCCTTGGCGGATGCGGTCAGGCCGTCATAAATTATATTCTCTAAAATACCGTCAAAACGCTTTATGTCAAGCTCGCCAAGAGCTTTAACCGCTTCGCTTTGGGTAAAGTTAAGCATCTGCATAACGCTTTGGGCAAATTTCGCTCTGCCCTCATCGCTTTTCAGCTCTGACGCTCTTTCGGTAAAGGGATTAAAGTTGCCGCGCTTAATATCATCGGGCAAATCGTCAGCAGCGTCAAGAATGTAAACGAAGCGCCCTATCATATACCCGAGTGTGTAAAGCAGCTTATGCTGCTCGTCCACCGCGCCGAGTGATAGAATCTTGCCCAGCGCCTCGGCAGAGGGGTGCGCCGCTTCATCAAGCGCGCAGGCGCGTGTTTCAGCCTCGTTTTGCTTTTTCATCGCTTCGCAGACAATGCGGTCAACCTCGGGCGCTTTGCGCCGCGCCTTGCGGTACATCAAATAAACCGCGGGCATCAGTATCAGCGCGAGCAAACGCGAAAAGAAGCCTTTGTCGCGGATATTATCGCGTAACTTATTATACACGGTTATAATTACGGCGTGGGAGCAAAGGTCAAAAACCTCGCGGCTCGAGCAGCTAAGGCATTTTTTCAGCGGGTTATACGGGCACCTTCCGCGCTCAAAAACGCATTTGTCGCCTCTAACGGCAAGGAGCACCAGGGCGGCGAGGGTATAATCATAGTTTAAAAAAATCTGCGCAAGGGGGGAATAGTTCCTCATTAGTGAACGGCAAAGCGAGCAATAGACGCCCTTATAAAGCTCATATTCTCCGACAAGAAGCTCAGGCTTAAAAGCCCTGACATAGCCAATCAAGCCATCACCTCCCACTTTTGCACAGTATGAACCACATTATTATATTCTAAAGCATAAATAGATAAAATCAATTAACATATTGTAAATTTTAAGCAGTAAGCGCAAAAATGCGCTGATTAAATTCGCTAATTACTTCTTGACATGGGTAGACCGTTGTGTTAGAATGATTTGCGTTGTAAATCATGCGGGTGTAGTTCAGTGGTAGAATTCCAGCCTTCCAAGCTGGTTATGTGGGTTCGATTCCCATCACCCGCTCCAATCATATGCGCTTGTAGCTCAGGTGGATAGAGCAACTGCCTTCTAAGCAGTGGGTCAGGGGTTCGAGTCCCTTCAAGCGCGCCATATGGTGGCTGTAGCTCAGTTGGTTAGAGTGCCAGGTTGTGGCCCTGGAGGTCGTGGGTTCGAATCCCATCAGCCACCCCATTTTTCGTCAGCAATGCGCAAAGCTTTTGCTTTGCGTATTTTAATAATGGGGTGTAGCCAAGCGGTAAGGCACGGGACTTTGACTCCCGCACTCGCTGGTTCAAATCCAGCCATCCCAGCCAGAAAAAAGCACTTCGAAAGAAGTGCTTTTTTTAACTAAATCCGTCCTGAGGACGGGTGAAATACGCCTGCGGCGTGTGAAATGCCCTTCGGGCGTGAAATCCGCCTCGACGGCGGGTGGACGGATTAAATTGACATTGTGAAAAGAATGTGCGATAATCAAAAAAATGCAATTTTTGGAGGTATCTCTATGCCGTTGGTTGATGCAAAGTGTACAAATTGCGGTGGAGTTCTGCAAGTAGATAGCGCCGGCGAAGCTGCCGTTTGTCCGTTTTGTAATAGTGCTTTTATAGTTGAAAAGGCTGTAAACAATTACAACACCACAAATAATATAAATGCCGCTGTAGTCAACATTTTCGGTGGTAACGGCACAGATTTTGAAATTCGTGCTGGAATACTTGAAAAGTATAACGGTGCTTCAACCGAAGTTGTTATTCCAAACAACGTAACCGAGATTAGCGGGTCTGTGTTCTCCGGCTATATTTATCTTTCGAGCGTCACAATTCCAAACAGCGTGACCAAGATTGGCAACAAAGCATTCTTAGGCTGTACAAATCTTATGAGCGTCGCAATTCCGAACAGCGTAACCGAGATTGGCCAAAGTGCATTCTTAGACTGCACAGGTCTTACGAATGTCACAATTCCGAACAGCGTAACCAAGATTGGGCAACTTGCGTTCTCCGATTGTACAAGTCTTACAAGCGTCACAATTCCGAACAGTGTAACCACAATTGGCGATTATGCGTTCAGCGGCTGTACAAGTCTTACGAGCGTAACAATCCCAAACAGCGTAACCACGATTGGCATAGCTACATTTTCCGGCTGTAAAAGTCT
>CAYUXK010000026.1:0-12991 GCA_964448835.1 uncultured Clostridium sp.
ATTAGCAAAGACTTTCTAAACTGTTTTTTGTTTGCTTTGGCTTTCCTACCGCTTTGAAATTTCAAAGAGATGCAATAGATTAGATTGCCGATGTAAACAAATATAGAAATCTCGCGGTTACTCTATATTTAATTTCCGTCTGCTGCTAATCCATTGTTGGCAAGAAAACCAGTTCTTCTATCTGCATAGAATACGGTGTTAGTATGCCTTCAAATGCAAATTTTATTATAGCTTTTTCTTAAAACTTAACATGGCAGGTTTGTCTGGCTTTTAATTGCCGAACTCTATCAGAAGCGCGCTTTAAAAAACGGTTAAATCGGCAAGCGAGAGGGTAGACTTATTAACCGCAAAAATCACTAAAAAATGTCTTGAATAATGCATTTTTTTTAAGCTTTTTTTATTGCTTATTTATTCACGCGGCATATGCTGCTATTTTATGTTAAAATTTTCTTAAAGAATGGTTAATAAACTGTTGACAAATGTATTCTGCGGTGCTAAAATCAGTCAATTCAACAAAGTAGAAATTACGAGTTGGGTTTATCAGCATTGATATAGCTTGAATTTGGGTTCGTCTTTACAAGGTTTATCTTTGGCACATTCTTAATTGTGAGGTCTTCATAATCAGTGTTATACTAAAGGAAAATATTCAAAATCAAAATTCATATCAGGCAAAATTTTACTGTAATAAGAGGTTGTTACAATGGAAGAAGACAAACAAGAGCCAAGCAGCATAAGCATCGGCGAAATACACAAGCAGACAGTCGACTGTGTATTCGAAACAATGGGCACAAGATCTGAAGGCTTGACAGAGCAGGAAGCGACAAGCTTCCAGAAGAAGTACGGCAAAAATGTTATATCGGAGAAAAAGGGCAAGCCGGTCATCCTCGTTTTTCTGTCGAACTTCATCAGCATGATGGCGATTCTTTTGTGGATAGGCGGAGCGATAGCGCTCATAGCCAAAATGCCTGAGCTTGGCATCGCTATTTGGCTTGTAAACATTATTAACGGTACCTTCAGCTTCTGGCAGGAATTCCGCGCGAGCAAGGCGACCGAGGCGCTTAAGAGTATGCTGCCGTCCTACGCGCGCGTCGTGCGTGACGGGGCCGAGAAACAGGTACTGTCCGAGGACCTTGTCCCCGGCGATGTCATACTCCTTCAGGAGGGCGACAAAATATCGTCGGACGCCCGTATTATTGAAAGCAGCGATTTTCAGGTTAATCAGTCCACGCTGACCGGTGAGTCAAATCCCGTGCGCAAAACACACGAGCCGGTGCTTCGCGAGGGCTTGTCGAGGTCCGAGATACCAAACCTTATCTTTGCCGGTACAAGCGTTGCGAGCGGAACGGCTAAGGCCGTTGTTATAACCATCGGCATGGAAACCGAATTCGGTAAAATTGCAAAGCTGACGCAGAGCATGAAGGACGAGCAAAGTCCGCTTCAAAAGGAAATGGATAAGCTGACAAAGCAGATTTCCGTAATCGCTCTGAGCTTCGGCGTCATTTTCTTCATCGCGGCCGCTTTTTTTGTCAAGCAGCCCATATCGCAGGCGTTTGTGTTCGCGCTCGGCATGGTTGTCGCGTTTATCCCTGAGGGGCTGCTGCCAACCGTAACGCTTTCGCTTGCAATGGCGGTTCAGCGCATGGTTAAGGAGCACGCCCTTGTTAAACGCCTCTCGGCCGTTGAGACCTTAGGCTGCACAACGGTCATCTGCTCCGACAAAACCGGTACTCTCACTCAGAATGAAATGACCGTCAACAACCTTTGGCTGCCGGGGCAGGAGCTTACGGTGACAGGTCTCGGCTACGCGCCCGTCGGCAAAGTAATGATTGATAACAAAGAGATTAACGCCGCCGACAGGAGCGATTTAAAGCTTCTGCTTACCGCCGCGTCTCTTTGCAGTAACGCCAGAATCCTCCCGCCCGAAAACGATAACGACCGCTACACGGTTCTCGGCGACCCGACTGAGGCATGCCTTGGCGTCGTCGCTCAGAAGGCCGGCATCAATGTTGAGGAGCAGTCGTCTCTGACGCCGCGCATCAGGGAGCTGCCGTTTGATTCAAGGCGCAAGCGCATGTCCACGATTCACCAGCTTGCAAAACCGATAGACGGCTGCCGCCGAATGGCCTACATCAAGGGCGCGCCCAAAGAGGTGCTGGACCTTTGCACAGGTGTTTATATTAACGGAAAGCGCGAGACGCTGACAGACAAGCAGCGCCAGGAAGCGATAGAAGCAAATGACCGCTACGCCCGAAACGGGCTGAGAGTGCTGGCAGTGGCTTATCGTATGCTTTCAAATGAAGACAACCTGCCAACCGCGCTTAGCGCTTACACGCCCGAGCTTATTGAGCAAAACATGACCTTTGTCGGCCTTGTCGTCATGGCTGACCCGCCGAGACCCGAGGTGGCGAACGCTGTTGAGCTTTGCCGCAAGGCAAGCATACGCATAATTATGATTACCGGCGACTACGGCCTGACGGCTGAGAGCATCGCCAAGCGCATCGGAATCGTCGAGGGCGAGCATCCGCGTGTCGTGTCGGGCGTTGAGCTTGAAGCGCTGACCGATGACCAGCTGAAGGAAGCTTTAAAGGATGAAGTAATATTTGCCCGTGTCGCGCCCGAGCAGAAATACCGCGTTGTGTGTTGCCTTCAGGAAATGGGGCATATAGTAGCGGTGACGGGTGACGGAGTCAACGACTCGCCGGCGCTCAAAAAAGCCGATATCGGCATTGCCATGGGTATCTCCGGCACCGATGTCGCCAAAGAAGCCGCCGATATGATATTGACAGACGACAATTTTGCGTCTATAGTTAGAGCCATAGAGGAAGGGCGAGCGGTTTACAGTAATATCCGCAAATTCTTGGTCTATATATTAAACAGCAACGCGCCCGAGGCTGTGCCTTCAGCCGCATTCCTGCTTTCACGCGGCGGAATTCCGCTGCCGCTCACGGTCATGCAAATACTCACAGTCGACCTGGGTACTGATATGATGCCGGCGTTAGGACTTGGTACGGAGCTGCCCGAAGAGGGCGTAATGGATAAGCCGCCGCGCTCCACAAAGGATACGCTTCTGAATAAACGTCTGTTTTTTAAGTCGTTTATATGGTACGGCGCGTTGGAATCTATTATATGTATGGGCGCGTATTTCTTTGTAAACTATCTTAACGGCTGGCCGGGCGTTGCTTTGGCGGGCTCAGGCTATGTTTACAGAGAGGCGACCACAATGACACTCGCGTCCATTGTTTTTTGCCAGATTGGTATGGTTATGAACTGCCGCACAGAAATTCAGTCAATCTTCAAAGCGGGTCTGTTCAGCAACAGACGGGTTCTTTTCGGTATCGGGGTTGAGATTCTTTTGCTCTGCGCGATAAGCTATATACCCTTAATGCAGGGAGTATTCAATACCGCGCCTATCGGAATCAAGGAATGGGCATTCCTTTGCGTGCTACCGTTTGTTATTCTTTTTGTTGAAGAGGGGCGCAAGTTCATATCTCGAAAACTCAGGAAAACGGTTGTTAAATAGCGTAAAGATTGTTTTTAAGAATATTATTATTTTATGTACCTTATTATAATTCGCCGCTCGTCGCGGCGAGATGGAGGTCAATATGAAAGTGATTATTGTCGGCTGCGGCAAATTAGGCTCAGGTCTCGCGCGCAACCTTATCAGCAAGGGGAACCAGGTTACGATAATCGATAAGGATAAAGAATCCTTCCAATTGCTCGGAAAGGATTTTAAAGGCGAAACCATCGTAGGCATCGGCTTTGACAAGGATGTGCTTGAAAAAGCGCAGATTCGACGCGCCGACGCTGTTGTTGCGTGCAGCAAAAGCGACGAGGCAAACGCCCTGATAGGCAGAATCGCCAAGAATGTTTACAAGGTTCCTCGCGTTATCTCTCGCCTGTATGACCCCAGAAGGGCCGAGATTTATCGCACACTCGGTATCCAGACGATATCAACAACCACCTGGGGCGTTCATCGCGCGACCGAAATGCTAAGCTACACTCAGCTTGACAGCTTAATGACTATCGGCAACGGCAATGTTGAGCTTGTCAGAATCGAAGTGCCTGCCCTGCTTGTCGGCAAAACGGTCAACCAGCTCACGGCAATCGGCGAAGTTCAAGTAATGGCAATCAGCCGCGAAAACAACACATTTATTCCGACCATGGGAACGGCTTTTGAAAAGTATGATGTGGTATATATCGTTGCCCTGACATCATCAGCCAAAAGGTTGAAATCCATTCTGGGTCTTTTGTAAAAAGGGGGAGAGCATAATGAAAGTAATTATTATCGGCGGCGGTCAGGTAGGAACCTATATTGCGAATCTTCTTTTGAATAAATGCTCTGTTAAAGTAATTGACCACAGAGAAGATGTCTATGAAAAAATGAAAAACGAGCTACCCTCTGACGTTATCGTGTTTGGCAGCGGAACAGACCCTGAGATTCTCGAGTCCTGCGGGATTGCCGACGCCGATGTCGTCGCGGCGGTAACGGGCGCGGACGAGATTAACCTTGTTGCGTCAACAATCGCAAAATTTGAATTCGGCGTTCCACGTGTTATCGCGCGCGTCAATAACCCTAAAAACAAATGGATGTTTAACCTGGAGATGGGCGTTGACGTCGCGCTAAATCAAGCAGACTTGATGGCGCACCTCGTTGTTGAGGAAATGGATTTAAGGAATATGCTCACGCTTCTTAAGATCAGCCACGGGAATTATTCGATTGATCAGATTAAAGTAGAAGATTCATCAAAGGCGATCAATAAATCTATTAAAGAGCTTAATATCCCGGAAAAGGCTGTGCTGATTGCTATGTATCGCGGTGAAAAAGTGATAATTCCGCGCGGCAATACTTTGATTAATGCCGGGGACGACATTATTTTCTTTGCCGATGAGGAATCATTGGCGGGTATAAGCGCTCTCTTCGCTTAACCACCAACAGCTATGCAGCTCTCAAGGGTAGTGAAACAGTTTTTTTAATTATTTATCACTTAAATAAAAGCTTTCCGAGAATTGTATTCTTCTCGGAAAGTCTTTTTTATGCTTATTGAATTTACATCGATTCAAAAAAATCACTTTTAGTCGCAGTTCATTTAGATGATAGCGAAGCTGTTTAAAAGCGATTAAGGCTATTACCGCAATAGCCCCCCCCCGAAAAAATGTTATGTGTTATGTCTGCCGTCATCGGGCTCCATATGGATTGTGACCTCAGTATCAGATCCGAAATGCTCCTTGAGAATATCCTCCAGTCTATGAGACATTCCGTGCGTATTCAGTATATTTTCCTGTGGGCTGACAATTACATGAAGATCGATAAACACATGAGAAAATTCCCCGCGGCTTCGAATTTGATGAACGTCATAGATTCCGGGCACGGTCATCAGCAGCTTTTTAACTTCGTTGCTGTCAACAACAGCACTGTCGACCAAAACATCAACACAGTTTTTTATTATCTGCCATGCGGATACCAGCACCGCGATAGCAACCAGAACAGACAGTATTCCGTCAAGTCGCGCGGGAATACCCGCTTTTATTCCGATAAGTCCCAGCAAAACCGCGCAGGAAATCAGAATATCTCCGCGGGTGTGTAGGGAATCTGTAATCAGAATCGTGCTCTGCAGCCTTTTTCCGCTTTTATACTCCGAGACCGCCACTATTATATTGACGATAATGGTAAAGATCATCAGCAATGCTTTAAGTCGGTCAATCTCAAGAATGACCGGGTTTTGAAAGGACATAATTGCGCGTGATATTATCCGCACAGACATGATTGCAAGCATGACACCGATGAACATACTCGCGATAATTTCAAATTTTCCGTGTCCGTACGGATGTTTTGTGTCACGAGGCTTTGACGCCAGCCAGGTACCGATAAGACCGACGATATTTGATGCTCCGTCAGCCATAGAGTGAATTCCGTCAGCAATTACGCTCTGACTTTTACTGGAAATCCCAACGCCGATTTTGATAAACGCTACCATAAAATTTGCAAACAGAATCACCCATAATATTATTTTAACAGATTTATATTTGTTGTTTGTCAAAAGAACACCTTCTGTAAAATAGCCCCGGTGAAATACAAAACGGCCATTCGAAATTAAAACCGATTTGACTATATGTATGTCTTTAAGTGTTTGGATTGTAAAAACACTTTCTATCATAATAATCACGACAATCGCAATTGGTGAATCAAATGATGTTAAAAAAGTATAAGCACCTGCCTGATAACGTATTATAAATATTAAAAGACGCGAAAACGACACATTCAAGCAACAACACGGACAAAGGATGAGGACATAAATTAAGCGCTTCGACGAAGCGCTTTTAGCCCAATTTGTTTTCGATAATAAGTGAAATCCGGCAAATCAGCCGCCCTCGCGAAGCCGTAGCGGCGGAGATATCGTGTTTCAAAAAGTTTTGTGTAAATCATTTCGTTTTGACGTAATAATTATCTTGACAAAGCAACATGTACGGCATATTATTAACATGCATTTTTGATATGGCGGGTAGCGCAATAATAACAATTTGAATTGCACTGCTTTCGTTATGCTTTGCACATTAGCAATTATTAGATTATTTTATATGGAAGTGGGGTTTGTGCCTTTCCGGCGGTTTTCCGCCGGCAGACGAAACGATGTTTATGAGTGGATATCTGCTGATTTGCTGTATTCTTATTCCTCTTGTCGGTTCGCTTACCTTGCCCTTGGTCGGCAGAGTAAACGAAAAATTGAGAAATATTCTTGCCTTGGTTTTTATAGCCGGGTCTTTTGTTTGTTCTACTGCCGCTCTGCCCTTTGTTCTGCGTGAAACACCGCTGTATATCAGCTTTAATTTGCCGCTTGGGTTTACCTTTGGTTTTCTTGCCGATGCGCTGGCCGTCTTTATGGCGATGACGGCATCCTTTGTGGCTATGATTATCGTGATTTATTCCTGGGGCTATGTCAAAGAAAATGAAAACCAAAACGAATACTATATGATGGTGACGCTGTTTATCGGCGCTATGATGGGGCTTGTCTATTCCACAAACCTCATCTTTATTTATATGTTTTGGGAGATTTCGGCGCTTTGCTGCTGGAGGTTAATAGGCTTCTACCGCGAGGAAATAACGATAGTCAAGGCAAATAAGGCGTTTATCGTCACGGCGCTTGGCGCCTTGGTGATGCTCATAGGCTTCATCGGCATTTACGGCGAGACGGGGACTTTCGACTTACAGCAAATGAAGGGCTTTGCGATACCCTCATGGGCGGTTTGGCTCATACTCGCGGGTATCCTCTCAAAGTCCGCGACATTCCCGCTTCATTCATGGCTGCCGGACGCCGGTGTCGCGCCATCGCCGGTTACCTCGCTGCTCCACGCGGCGGTGCTTGTCAAAATCGGCGTTTACACCTACGCGCGTCTATTTGTGCTCACATTCAATGTGGACAAGCAGTTTACAGTTATCGTTCCGGTTATCGCCGCCGTCAGCGCTCTAATTTCGGCGGGCGCGGCAATGCGCGCGACTAATATAAAAAGGGTTGTAGCCTATTCCACCATCAGCCAGCTGGCGTTTATCCTGCTCGGCCTTTCCTGCGGGACTAAAATCGGTCTTGTCGGCGGTCTTTTGTATATCATGGCGCACAGCGTCGCCAAGGGCGGACTTTTCCTCTGCGCCGGAATCGTAGAGCACAACCTGCATACTAAGGATATCACAAAGATGGGCGGCCTCGCGAAGACCTTCCCCATCACCGCCGTTGCATTTGCGCTTTGCGCTTTTTCGGTTATGGGTATACCGCCGTTTTCCGGCTTTTTCGCGAAATTCCTTGTTATTGAGGGAATCATTGATGCCGGTCACCCCGTTATAGGCGCGGTCTTTATCATCGGCGCCGTGATGACGGTGATGTATCTGACAAGGGTGTTTGTCCTTGTCTTCCTTGGCAAGCCGACGAATCAGGGCAAAAAAGAAGGCGACAAGGTCATGGTAGGCTCCGTACTGACTTTGGGCATTGTTTCGCTTGTCCTCGGCTTTCTGATTTTTCTGCCGGGCGGTTTAGCGTCACTTGTTCAGGAGGTTGTCTGAAATGCTTGGATTTATTAACAACACTCTCAACACTCAAAGCGGCTTTCTGCTGCTCCTCATAGGTCTGCCGGTTCTCGGAGGCTTACTGTCATGGCTCACGCGCGGGAAGTATGTGCCGCAGCTTCTGGTCACCCTGCTTTTTGGCGGCTTAAACGCTGTTTTCGCGCTGTCTGTTTCCCACGGTCAGATTGATGTTTATATCCCGCTTCTCGGGCAGGGTATGGATATGCGCTTCCTTTCCTCCGAGTACTCCGGCCTATTTTTGGTGTTCGCCGCTGTCATGTTTGTGATTGTCGTGATTTACTCTGTTTCATATTACAAACAAAAAAAGGAAAGCGGTCTGTTTTTACTGTTCTTTTTTATCAGCCTTGCCATGATAAACGGCGCGATTTTGTCCGACAATATGGGCATTATGCTGTTCTTCTGGGAGGGGCTGCTTTGCACGTTGTTTGGAATTCTGCTCATTGGCAACCGTGAAAATCCTGCAACGGCTGTTAAGGCGCTCGCAATTTCCGGCACGGCGGACCTGCTGCTGATGCTTGGCATTGTCATCACTATTAAAAACGCAGGTACGCCCGCCATGAGCGAAATGAATTATCTCCCACTGTCCGGCTCAGGCGTTCTTGGCTGTATCTGTCTGTTGCTCGGCGCGATGGGCAAGGCTGGCGCGATGCCTTTCCACAGTTGGATTCCCGAATCCTCCAAGAGTGCCACAACACCGTTTCTTGCCGCTTTCCCCGCGTCGATGGAAAAGATTGTCGGCATATACCTTGTTGCGCGTGTCGTCACTCAGCTTTACGATATTGCCCCCGAGAGCGGTATGAGTATTTTTATTATGACCGTAGGAGCGGTGACGCTGTTCCTGGGCGTTTCAATGGCTCTCATTCAAAAGGACATGAAAATGCTTTTAACCTGGCACGCCATCAGCCAAGTCGGGTATATGATTCTCGGTATCGGCTCATGTCTGCCGATAGGTATCTGCGGCGGCATGACGCACATGATTAATCATGTCATATACAAGAGCGGTCTGTTTATCGTTGCCGGCGCTGTTGAGGCGGTTGTCGGCACAACCGACCTGCGCAAGTTCTCAGGTCTGGGCAAAAAGATGCCCGTTACCTGTATCAGCTTTGTCGTGTTCGGGCTCTCCATCGCGGGATTTCCCGGCTTCAACGGGTTCTTCTCAAAGGAACTGATTTTTGACGCCGCATTGGAGATTAGCCCCGTGTTTTATATAGTCGCGCTTTTGGGTGCGTTTATGACCGCCGCCTCCTTCCTCAAGGTTGGGCTTTCGGCGTTTTTCGGCAAGGAAACTCTGCCGAAGGGTAACAAAAATATCCGCGAGGCGTCATTGGGAATACTTATTCCGTGCGTCACGCTGGCGATTGCCTGTATCGTGTTCGGCGTGTTGAACTTTGTGCCGATTGATAAGCTTGTCGGCTCCGCGCTTAGCCTTTATGAAAGCTTCTCAGGCTGGCCCGAAATCAAGATGACTCTGATTACCTGCGTCGTGCTTGTAATCGCTCTTCTGGATCATTTATACGGGCGAAAAAAGACAGGCTCCTCGCTAACCGCCGTCGACCATATCCATCACGCGCCCATTTTAAAAAGCCTTTACGATCTTGCCGAAAAGGGTAAGTTTGACCCTTATAACTGGCTCATGAAGGCGGTAAACGGTTTCTCTTTCCTGTGCGAGCAGGTTGAGAAGGGAGTTTCGTGGACATATGACGAGGGCATACCCGGTCTTGTAACAGGCTGCGGCGCGCTGCTTCAAAAATACAGCAACGGCAAGCTTTCAAAATATCTGATAACTGCGGTCGCCGGTTGCGTGATACTCGGCATTGTTTTCCTTGCGGTTTTGCTTTAAGGGGGTATGAAAGTTGAATTTAATTGAAAATATTCCATATTGCTTCTTTGCAATTCCTCTCTTAATGCTCGTCGCGTGTATGCTGCTGCCTAAAAAAACTGCCCAGCAGGTAGGAATTACGCTGGCAGGTGTTACCTCCATCTTACAGATTATCGCCGCCGCCACGGAGTTTTTACTGCTGGTTTTCAGCGGTCGGAATGAAATAAGTTTCGGATTCTTCAATGGTAGCGAAACAAGGGGCGCAACATATTTTACCGTTGACCTTATTTCGCTGTTCTTGATGCTTTGCATAGGTTTTGTCTGCTTTATTTCCGTACTAAACGCGCACCAGACGGTCACATCGACAAAACGAAGCTACTTCGGCTTACTGATGGCTCTGATTCTCGGAATGAACGGAATGCTGCTTGTGCGCGACCTGTTCTCCCTCTATGTGTTCATTGAGGTTGTGGGTGTAGCGAGCTTTGTCCTTATTGCCATGTTCCGCACTCAGGAAGGGCTTGAGGGCGCTTTCAAATACCTTACGATGTCCGCTCTTGCAACCGTTTTTATACTCACGGGCCTCGCATTTCTGTTTATGGAAAACGGGTCACTTGGCTATGCGAGCTTAAGCACAGTATTTACAAAGGAAACTTCCTCAAGCAAGCTGCTGCTTGATTATATTGCGCTTCTTTTACTGATTACCGGTTTCTCGGTCAAAGCCGGTGTGGCTCCGTTCCACTTCTGGTTGCCCGATGCCCACCAAAGCGCCAACACGGCGGTATCCGTGCTGCTGTCGGGCATCGTTATCAAAATCGCGGGCGTTTACAGCCTGCTCGTGCTCAGCTGGCGGGTTTTCCCTGACATTCAGGTTATTCGCACTGCCTTGGCCGTTATAGGTCTGTTTTCGATTTTTATCGGTGCGCTTTTCGCTTTGAGGCAAAGCAATTTCAAGCGAGTCGCCGCGTATTCGAGCGTGAGCCAGATGGGCTATATTCTTTTAGGCTTAAGCACGGGCACACCCTTGGGGATTATCGGCGCTCTGCTTCATGTTTTCAGCCACGCTGCGTTTAAAACAACTCTGTTCACAAACGCCGCCGCCCTGCATGAGAGACTTGATACGCTTGATATGGACGATATGGGCGGCATCGAGAGGGTTATGCCCGTCACATCGTTTTCTTCCGTCGGCGCGTTTCTATCCTGCGCCGGAATACCGCCGTTCACGGGCTTCTGGAGCAAGCTTGTAATAATGATAGCGCTGTGGCAGTGCGGCATGATTTGCGCGGCGTCGGCTGCGCTGTGCGCGAGCATTTTCACGGCAGCGTATTTCCTTCGCCTTCAAAAGAAAGTGTTTTTCGGCAAACTGCCTGATAAATGGAAAAATATCAAGGAAGTCGGCGGCAGCCTTAAATTCGGTCAGGTGCTGCTCACGGTAATCAACATCGGCGCGGGCATCTGCTTCCCGTTGGTGCTTAAGTTTCTGCAATACGCGGGACTTGTTTAAGGAGGTGGGCGTATGACAATAGAACTCTATATATGCCTCGCGGTCATGCTTATTTCCGCGGTAGCGTCCGTTATGTCTCACAAGCTGCTTGGCTCTTCCGTCTGGCTTGCCATTACAAGCCTTGCCGTGGGTATGCTGATGTATCTGCTGGGCGCTTCAAGGGCAGCTATTTTTGAAATATCCGTCTGCTCCGGTCTTGTCACGGTCATAATTATCTCGGCAATCACCCTTGCGCATTCTGACGAGCAAAACCTGCCCGTCCACGATATGTCAAAAAAGCGCACAAAGTATTTGCCGGTGATTCTGATAGTATCGGGCGCCGCTATTGTTATCAGTGTGCTGATGACGAAATTCAGCATTGAGGAAACGGGCATAATAAGTAAAAGCGTTTTTAACGAGGTCTTTTGGAACAGCCGCCAGGCAGACATATGGGGGCAGATAATCGTCTTGATTACAGGCGCCTTCGCCGTAACCGTATTCTTTAAGGAGAGAGATTGATATGAATTTTGAAACTATAGCGCTGATAGTCGGGCTGCTGATGATAATCACGGGCTGTTTCGGGCTTATCCGCACTCGCCATATGCTTAAAATCATCATAGGTCTCGAGGTTGCCATCAAGGCTGTCACCTGCTTCTTTATTATAGGCGGCTATGTCAACGGTGAAATAGCGCTGACCGAATCCTATGTCATTACTATTATAGTTATTGAAGTCGTTGTGGCGGTCGTTGCCGCCGGTATAGCCCTTAGCCTTAACCGTAAATACGGCAGTATGGATATCGGCAACCTGCGGAAGATGAAAGGATAAGATTGTCCTTCAAAGCTTCCGGATTTCTGATAAAGGAATGGTCATTTTATGGAAAAGGTAACAACAATTCTTCTTTCCACGCCGGTGGTGTTTCTGATATTCACCGGGCTTATCGCGCTTATTATGCATCTTTTAAAACGCAAAGCGAGCCTTTTACCCGGCGGCGAGCACGAGCAGGAACCGTATGCCTGCGGTCAGCGGGATGTTGAGCACCATGTGGCGCCCGACTTTTCAAAGGTTTTCGCATACGCATTTATATTCACAATCATGCATGTGCTTGTCATGGTTATAGCGACGGCGCCGCCCGATTCGGTGCTGCTGCCTATCATGTATGTTACGGCGGGCGCACTTGTGATGTTTTTAATTTTTAGGAGTTAGAACAATTGTGGATAAATCTATGGACCTGAAGATTTCCTAACAGTCATTTACTCGGTGTAAGCAGGATTTGAAGTCAGGTCATGACTTTTGCAAAATGCGAAAGAAGGTTATATATTTGAATATTCTTGACAGGGCTATAGCATGGGGAGAACGCAAATCCCCGTGGATTATACATTTTAACGCGGGCGCGTGCAACGGCTGCGATATTGAGGTTGTGGACGCGCTGACCCCGAAATACGACCTTGAGCGTCTAGGCATACAGCAGGAGGGCAGCCCGAGGCACGCCGATGTGCTCGTTTGCACCGGCGCGGTGACGCTTCAGACGCGCGATAGGCTCAAGCAGATATACGATCAGATGGCAAGCCCCAAATTTGTCGTTGCTGTCGGCACCTGCGCTTGCAGCGGCGGGATTTT
>CAYUXK010000026.1:13091-26254 GCA_964448835.1 uncultured Clostridium sp.
CTTACCCCCGAGCAATTTGAGCAGGTCATCGGGTTTGTCCGTTACGACATGAATTTCACAAAGGGACACCATGTAATTGGCACCGACGAGGGCGAGAACCTCGGCTTCACATATATCCTTTCGGGGGAGGACAACATTCTGCTTGCGCTGCGCGAAACGGCGCCGAAAGCGAATCCTGTAATTAATACTCAGACCAAGCTTTATCCCTCAATGCTCATGCATGAGCTTGAGCTGATAGATTTGTTTGGCGCGGATGTAAGGGGCATTAAATCAGACCGCCGCTATCCGTTGCCTGACGAGTGGCCAAAGGGGCAGTACCCCATGCGCAAGGAATGGAAGCCCGAATATTTCAATAAGGAAACGCTCAGGTATGAGCCGCCGGAAGAAAAAGACACAGAGACGGTTTGAACAGAACCTGCAAATAAATGTTAGCTTGCCATAAGCAAGTCTGCCGCTTAATGTGGTTCGCCGCGCGAACCGCGATTTTCAGGAAAGGTAAGTTTATTCGTCACTTTTGATGAATAAATCATGGTGAAGCAAATGAGTGATGATTACGGAAAAGTCATTCTGCCGATAGGACCTCAGCACCCCTCGCTCAAGGAGCCCGGCTCTTTTAGAATAACGCTTGAGGGCGAAACGGTCGAAAAGGCCGTCATAGAGCTCGGCTACAATCACAGAGGCCTTGAAAAGACCTGTGAGAGCAAGACATATATACAGAGCCTTTATATCATCGAGCGTGTGTGCGGAATCTGCTCTCACGCTCATACCTCAACCTATTGCCAGGCGATTGAGAAGCTTTGCGGCCTTGAAATTCCGCAAAGAGCCGAGTATATCCGCGGAATTGTCGGCGAGCTCGAAAGGCTTCACAGCCATCTGCTGTGGCTGGGTGTCGCGGGTCATGAGATTGGCTTTGACACCCTGTTTATGTACACCTGGCGTGACCGTGAAAAGGTTATGGAGCTTCTTGCCATGATTGGCGGCAACAGGGTCAACTACGGCGTCAACACGATTGGCGGTGTCCGCAGAGACCTGGGCAGTGACGAGCTGAACACAGCCCTGTCGGTCATGGATGAGCTCGAGAAGCAGGTTTATTATTACGCTAACCTCGCACAGAACGAAACGACGCTTGCAGCGCGTTTGGCGGGCATTGGTATTCTGACAAAAGAGGATGTCGTCAAATACGGCGCGGTGGGGCCTGTGGCGAGAGCCGCCGGCGTGATGGACGATATCCGTATAATAGAGCCTTACGGCGTTTTCCGCAACATCAAGGTTAACGGCGTAACGGACGACCACTGCGATGTATACGGCAGAACTATCGTCAGGGCTCTTGAAATGCTCGAAAGCATACGCCTTATCCGTCTGATGATTAAGGAAATGCCTGACGGTGAAATCGCTGTTAAGGCGCCGCGAAGGGTGCCGGCGGGCGAGATGATTTTCCGCACCGAGGCGCCGCGCGGAGAGGATATTCATTTTATCAGATCAAACGGCACCGACAAGCCCGAAAGGGTAAGGGTGCGCGCGCCCTCTGAAGCAAACTGGCACGGCATGAGCTATATGCTTGAGGGCTTTCACCTGGCGGATGTTCCCATCATCATCGCCGCCATTGACCCGTGCTATTCCTGCACCGACAGAGCGATTCGCCTTGAGCGTGATGGCGCGGCTGAGGTCACCGACTGGGAAAGCCTTCACCGCTACGGCATCGAGTATTACAAAAAAATGGGCGTCAACCCTTCGCAGATTGAGATACCGCGCAGTTAACAGAATGGAAAGGACATGGATACTGAATCATGGGAGCTGCTCTTTTTCAAATATTTATTTTTCCGGGATTTATTTTTCTGTCAGTTATGGCTTTTGTTTTTGAGTTCATCGACAGGAAAGTCGTGGCGCGGTTACAAAATCGCGTCGGCCCGCCCTGGTATCAGCCGCTTGCCGACTTTCTTAAGCTCATCGGCAAAAAAGCAATTCTTCCGCAGAACGCCAAGGCGTTCCTGTTTAAGCTGCTGCCGGTGATATCGCTTGCCGCCGTCATAACATCATTTTTATATGTGCCGGTCTGGAACCAAACAGCTGTCAAGACATTTGACGGTGACCTTGTCATCGTGCTTTATATGCTGCTAATCCCGACACTTTGCTTGTTTTTGGCAGGCTGGAACTCTCAAGATGTTTTTACGGTGACGGGTGCGTTTCGTACACTCACGCAGATGTTCGCGTATGAGGTGCCGCTGTTTATCGTTTTCCTCGCGCCCGCAATACTCGCGAAAAGCTGGAGCATCAGCGAAATCGCTGCCTACTATGCCGTGCACCCGCTGTATACGCTTTTCAACATTCCTGCTTTTCTAATCGCCCTGATTACAGCGCAGGCAAAGCTTGAGCGCGCTCCCTTTGACGCGCCTGACGCCGAAACCGAAATCGTCGGCGGAACGCTGGTCGAATATAGCGGTCGCTATTTGGCGGCCTTCCATATCGCGGCGGACTGCGAGTTTATTGTCGTTGTATCTGTTATAGCGGCGCTGTTTTTGCCGTACAGCACGGGCATCGCTTGGGCAGATTTCTTGCTTTACCTCGTCAAGATGCTTGGCCTTGCGCTGCTGCTTGCCGCCATGCGCGCCGTGATGGCACGAATAAGAATTGATCAGCTGCTGCATCTTTGCTGGCGAGTAATAACACCCATAGCCATATGTCAAATGATACTTAATCTCATTGTTAAGGGGTGGGTAGCGTGAAAGAGAAAAGACGCCTTCCCGGAAGGATTCTGGGAACAGCGGTGGGCAACGCCTTTGATAAGCCCGCCACCGTTGATTACCCCAAGGGGGATTTAAAGCTGACAGAGAAATACAGAGGCCGTCTCAACTACGACCCGAAAGACTGTATCGGCTGCAATATCTGCATGCGCGACTGTCCCACGGGCGCGGTTACAATTAAGAATTTGGGAACTAAGGAAGAAAAGGATATGCACGGCTATCTGAATGTCGGCAAATGCATTTTCTGCTGCCAGTGCGTCGATTCCTGCCCAAAGAATTGCCTTTCATTTTCCGACGATGTGCTGCTGGCAGCCTTTGAGCGTGGCAGCTTGAACATTGAGCTATGAAGCGTGATTTTTCCACCCTCATTAAAGAAAACATCTGCGGCAAAAGAGTTGCTGTCGTCGGAGCAGGCTCCGAGCTTTGCGGCGACGATGCCGCCGGGCTTTATTTTATCGATTTGCTTTGCGAAAAGATAAATGACAGCCGTTTTCTTTTTATAAAGGGCGGTCCCGCGCCTGAAAATTTTACAGGGCAGATTAAAGAGTTTCAACCTGAGACTCTTTTGATTGCTGACGCCGCCTTCCTCGGGCTTGAACCCGGGGATTTTAGCTATGTAGATACAGAAAAAATCACGGGGCTGCCGTTCACGACTCATATGCTGCCGCTACCGTTTTTTATCAATTATTTAGAAGCTGAAACAGGCTGCAAAACGCTTGTTATCGGCATTCAGCCCGTAACGACGCAGCAGGGCTCAGGGATGTGCGACAAGGTGAAACGAGGAGTGGAAACGCTCGCCGAGCTGTTTATAGAGTGTATTTAACGGGAATATTATTGATAAGGACTTCAAAAATTTTAGCATAGCGGTCACCTTTATGGCATGGAGGGCGGTATGGTCAGATACAGGCTTGAATTCACAGGCACAGTGCAGGGCGTTGGCTTTCGTCCGTTTGTTTACAGGCTGGCGCAAGGGCTTCGGCTCGTCGGCTTTGTGCAGAATACATCAAAAGGTGTCGCCGTGGAAATTGAGGGCGATGAGGACGACTGTATCGCGTTTATTAATACATTTAAAACAAAGTCGCCGCCGCTGTCGAAAATTACCGACATTTTTTGTGAAGAAGTACCTCTATGCTCTGACAGCTCTTTTGTGATACTGCCGAGTGTCGGCGGCGAGCGAAACGCGCTGATTTCACCCGATGTTGCCGTCTGTGACGAATGTAAAAATGAAATATTTGATAAAAAAGACCGGAGATACCGCTATCCGTTTACAAATTGTACGAATTGCGGACCCCGTTTTTCTATTATTGAGGATGTTCCGTATGACCGCAAAAGCACTTCCATGGCGGCTTTTGCCATGTGTCCCGACTGCACTTCGGAATACGGTGAACCGCGCTCAAGGCGGTTCCACGCCCAGCCGGACGCCTGCCCCGTCTGCGGTCCGACCCTTCGGTTCCTGACAAGGGACGGTGAACTGAGCGGCGACCCAATAAAACTATTTGCAGAATATATACGCGGCGGTGGAATTGTTGCCGTCAAAGGAATCGGCGGCTATCATCTCGCCTGCGACGCGTTAAACACCGACGCGGTGCGGCTACTGCGGCAGCGCAAAGGTCGATATGAGAAGCCGTTCGCGCTCATGGTCAGGGACATCGACACGGCAAAAACATTGTGCGAGTTGTCGGCAGACGAAGAAAGGCTGCTGAGGTCACCTCAGGCGCCGATTGTGCTGCTGAAAAAAAAGGATGGCTGTCCTGCGGCGGCGGAAACGGCGCCGGGCAATAACAGCTTAGGGCTGATGCTGCCATATACTCCGCTTCACTGTCTGATTACTGACGAATGTCCCGCCCTTGTTATGACAAGCGCGAATGTTTCCGAAAGCCCCATGATATATGAAGCCGAGAATGAAAAAAAGCTCTATGACCTTGCCGAGGCTGTTTTAACGCACAACAGGGAAATAGTCCGCCGCGTTGACGACAGCGTTGCCCGCGTTTCCGGCGGCAAAACCCGTCTTTTAAGGCGGTCACGCGGATACGCGCCCGACCCCATAAAGCTGACGTGCAACTCCAAAACGATCCTTGCGCTGGGCGCTGAGCAAAATAACACTTTTTGTCTTTTAAAGGGCGAAAACGCTTTTTTGAGCAGTCATATAGGCGACCTTGACGACCCGGGTGCCATTAATGATTTCCGCAGAGAAACAGACGCCTTTATAAAGCTGTTTGACGCTCAACCCGATATGCTTGTGTGCGACCTGCACCCCGATTACTTTTCAACAAGCTTTGCAGACACTCTGCAAAATGCAATACCAGTTATGAGAGTTCAGCACCATCACGCGCATTTCGCGTCTGTAATTGCGGAAAATGATATAAACGGCGATGCCATCGGCTTTATTTTTGACGGCACGGGCTATGGCGGCGACGACACTATCTGGGGCGGCGAAATGCTATTTGGCGGTAAAAACGGCATTAAAAGAGCCGGGCATTTACTGCCGTTTCCCCTTTTGGGCGGTGAGGCGGCGGTAAAGGAGCCGTGGCGGTGCGCGCTTAGTGTGATTTCGGCTTCTATGGGCGATGAGCAGGCCGCATCCTTTTTCGGCGGCAAGGAAATGGAAGCACATCTGCTGCTGGAGGCGCGCAAAAAAGGAATAAACGCTCCGCTGACTTCAAGCATGGGCCGCCTGTTTGACGCTGTGGCGGCAATCGCGGGCATAAGCTCAGCGGTGTCCTATGAGGGGCAGGCGGCGATAGCCCTTGAGCAGGCGCTGGATTTAAACGAAACAGGAAGCTATAATTTTGACATCCTTGAAGCGGATGATATGCTTATTTTCGATTGGCGTGGGCTGATAGAGCAAGCGGTAAACGACGCGCAAAAAGGCGTCAACGCCGGCGTTATTTCGGCAAGGTTTCACAGAGCCGTTGTCAACATGATGCTTAACGCGGCTGAAATAAACCGCGATATAACAGGCTGTAAAACAGTCGCGCTGTCAGGTGGTTGCTTTCAAAACGAGTTTCTATTAACAGAGGGTATTCAAAAACTTGAAAACGCAGGCTTTGCCGTATACTCAAATGCCCTTATCCCCGCGGGCGACGGCGGCATCTCATTTGGTCAGGCGGCATTGGCTACGTGGTCAGTTTAATAATTATTGGAGGAACAGTTATGTGTCTTGCAATACCCGGCACAGTAGTGAATATAGACGGTGAGACGGCGTCAGTCGATTACGGCGGCGTATGCACAAGAGCGAGCACGCGCCTTTGCGAAAGCGTTAAGGCGGGTGACAGGGTGCTTGTGCACGCCGGGTTTATCATTCAGGTGCTTGACGAGGAAGCGGGACGGGAACTTGAATCGTTAATCAATGAGATGACGGAGCTTTAATAATGCGTCTTTATGAAATAAAACAAAAAATTGAAGAATATGCCGCAACTTGCGGCGATATATCGGTGATGGAGGTTTGCGGAACACATACGCACAATATCCGTCAATACGGCATTGCGCAGCTGTTACCTCAAAACATCAAGCTTATTTCGGGCCCCGGCTGCCCTGTCTGCGTCACGGCCGAGAAGGATATCGCGAGGGCAATCCTGCTCGCTCAAAGGAAAAATGTAATCTTTTGCTGTTTTGGCGATATGCTCCGCGTACCGAGCGGCAATCAAAGCCTTTTGTCCATTCGAGAAAAGGGCGCGAATGTGAGAATTTGTCTGTCGCCGCTTGACGCGCTAAAGGTTGCAGAGGAGAACCCTCAAAGTCAAGTCATTTGGTACGGTATCGGGTTTGAAACGACAGCGCCGTTATCTGCCGCGCTGATTGAAAAATGCTCAGTACAAGGCGTAAAGAATCTCTGCGTGCTGTCAGTCCACAAGACAATGCCGGCGGCTCTGCGTAATCTGATTCAAGATGGCGTGTCGCTTGACGCGCTGCTTTGCCCCGGTCATGTGGCCGCAGTTACGGGCGCGCGGGAGTTTGAGTTTATTCCGAAGGAATTCGGCATCCCAGCCGCCGTTTCAGGCTTCAGCGCTGAGAATATTTTGCTCGCGCTCCTCGCGCTTATAAAAATGAAAGCCGAGGGAAAATCGGAGTTAGTCAACGCCTATCCTCAGGCCGTTTCGGCGCAAGGCAACACAGCGGCATTGGCTCTTTTGTATAAGGTTTTTGAGCCGTCTCCGTCTGAATGGCGCGGGCTCGGTATGATTCCCGACAGCGGTTTGAGACTTCGTGAGGAATTCTCATTTTTTGACGCCGAAAAGCGGTTCCCGGTGGAAGTCGGAGAGCCTTCGTCTGCAAAGGGCTGTCTCTGCGCTCAAATAATCAGAGGGCAGAGTAGCCCCTCTGACTGCCCGCTGTTCGGAAAAGTTTGTACTCCGGAAACGCCGGCGGGCGCGTGCATGGTATCCTCCGAGGGCGCGTGCGCGGCGTGGTATAAGTATTAAAAGCAATATCGCTATGAAAGAGTGTATTAAGCATGAAAGATACAATTACATTGTCCCACGGAGCGGGAGGGCGCGAGTATCGCGAGCTTGTCAGGGAGGTCTTCCTGCGCGACTTTGATAACCCGTATCTCAGCGCGCTGACGGATTCCGCAATTTGCCCCGCCGCCGATAGAATAGCCGTCACGACCGACAGCTATGTCATTAAGCCGCTGTTTTTCCCCGGCGGCGATATCGGGCGGCTCGCGGTTTCAGGCACAGTCAACGACCTTGCCGTTTCCGGCGCTGTCCCGAAATACATCACCTGCGGCATGATAATTGAAGCCGGGTTTCCGATTGACGAGCTAAAAAAAATAACCCGCTCAATGGCGGTCACGGCAGAGGAAGCGGGTGTTTTGATTGTGGCGGGCGACACAAAGGTTGTGGAAGCCGACGCCTGCGACGGTATTTTTATTAACACCGCGGGTGTTGGGCTTATAAATTCTGCTCCGCCATCGGGAAAGGTTTTGCCGGGTGATGTGATCATATCGAGCGGCTACCTCGGCTCTCACGGGCTTGCAATCCTCGCGGCGCGAGAAAAAATGGAATTTACACCTGCTCTGCAAAGCGATGTTCGCCCTATGGGCAAAGCTGTTAAGGCGGTGCTTGAAGCGGGAGTATCCGTTCACACCATGCGTGACCCCACAAGGGGCGGCGCGGCGGCGACGCTTAACGAATGGGCTCAAGGCGGCATAGACATCCGAATTGATGAGGTCAATATTCCTGTGCGCGACGATGTCAAAGCGGTTTCGGAGCTGCTCGGTATGGATTACCTGTACGCCGCCAACGAGGGCGTTGTCCTGTTTTCCGTCGAAGCGGGGGACGCGGAAAGAGCGGTTTCGGCGCTTAGAGATATTCCCGGCTGTGAGGGCGCGTGTGTAATCGGCAGAGCCCGGGAAGGAAGCGGCGAGGTATATTTAAATACATCCATAGGCACATTCAGAAGACTGCCGCAGCCCACGGGAATCCTGCTGCCGCGCATCTGTTAATTAAACTGTGTTTCAAAGATACAATCGTAAACAAGAAGGGATAATGATATGAACAGCTTCAAGACCATTGAAATTCACGAGAATGTACTCGCCGATAACGACAGGAAGGCGGCTTCTCTTCGCAACAAGCTCAAGGAGGAGGGTACCTTTCTGCTCAATTTGATGTCCTCGCCCGGCTCAGGCAAAACTTCGGTTATTGTCAACACAATTAAGGCGCTCAAGGGTGAGATGAAAATTGCCGTCATGGAAGCGGATATTGATTCCGATGTCGACGCGCGCAAAGCTTCACAAGCGGGCGCGGCGGCGATTCAGCTTCACACTGGCGGCATGTGCCATCTTGACGCATGCATGACGGAGCAGGGGATACAGGGGTTAGGCGCTGAGGATGCTGACCTGATTATTCTCGAGAATGTCGGCAACCTTGTCTGCCCCGCCGAGTTTGACACAGGCTCATCAAAGAATGTGATGATACTTTCCGTTCCCGAGGGCGACGACAAGCCGCTCAAGTACCCGCTGATGTTTAAGGTATCCGATGTGATGCTCATCAATAAGACGGACGCACTGCCAATGTTTGATTTTGACATGGAGCAGGCGGAAGCCTATGCCAGGCGAATCAATCCGGACATTAAGGTTTTCAGGATATCCGCCAAAACGGGCGAGGGGATGGAACAGTGGTATAACTGGCTTCGCAAAGAGGTCGAGGAATGGAAGAAGTGAGCTGAAAAATGCACGAAATGAGCCTGTTAGCGGGCATCGTCAAGACCGTAACAAGGGTAGCCGAGCAGAACGAGGTACAAAGAATCGAAAAAATTGTTCTGCAAATCGGTGAGTTTTCCTCGGTCATTCCCGATTACCTGCGCAGGGTATACCCCATCGCGGTCGCGGGGACTGTTTTGGAGGGCGCGGAGCTTTGCATCGAGACTCTCAAGGCTGTCGGCAAATGCGCCGCCTGCGATACGCAGTTCGCGTTTTCAGAAACCAACGGCAAATGCCCCGAATGCGGTGCAGGGGGATACCTGAAAGATGGCTGCGAGTTGATGATTAAGGAAATCGTCGTCAACGGATAGGTAACCGATTTCATACGGCTTGCGCGAAACGCCACTTATGTGGCGTTTTTTTATTGCATTACACTGCTCCGAAAGCTGTTTTTCTTTTATCTGACTTTTTCTCAAATCACACTATCATTTCATCATTAATAATGATACAATACGCTTATAAAGCTTAGGTGGTGCACGGCTATGGAAAGAATAGAGAAACTACGCTTAAACGCATTGGAGAAAACTGTCAGCCCGGATGAGTTTTGGCACTTGTATTATAAGCATTACGCAGACAGCGCTGAAAAGAGCAAATTCGCGAAATACGCGGACTCCTTTTTCTTTGCGTTGTCAAATCTTACTCCGTCAATATCTGAGGGCGAATTGATTGTGGGTAAGCGTGCGCCTATTTCATCAACGGATGAAAAGGAATGGCGCAGCAAGTATTACGACATAGCAAAAAAAGAAACGGCAAACTCAAGCCGCGGCCAGGATTCGCACATGACAATTGACTATGAGCTTCTGTTAAGCAGCGGCATAAACGGAATAATCAAAAAAATCGATGAATACCTTATCAGCTGCGATGAATCAAAAACCGAGTTTTATGAAGCCGGCAAAAGATGTCTTCAGGCCGTGATAAAGCATTCCGAGGGCTATGCGAAATATGCTTTGGATATAGCCGAGAAAGAGACCGAAACAGGGAGAAGGGCCGAGCTCGAAGCGATAGCCCGAATTTGCAATAAAGTTCCCGCAGAACCCGCGTCAAGCTTCTATGAGGCGGTGCAGTCTGTTCATTTTGTCACTCACTGCCTGTCGCTCAATCCCTTGCGTCTGAATTTTTTGCAATTCCAGTTGGGGCATCCCGACCGCTATCTGCTGCCATATTATCTAAAGGATATTGAATCGGGCGCTATTACAAAGGAATATGCTCAGCTTCTGCTCAATTGCCTCGGGATACAAATAAACATGCGTGTTCCAAACGGGCTCTCGAGCGGCTACATGGTCGGCGGTCGTGACGGTAATAACAGCATTGTCGCGAACGATCTGACATACATGTGCATGCAGGTAATTGACGACATCAGGCTGGTTTACCCCTCTGTCGGGTTATGCTTTAGCGAGGGAATGGATGACAAATACCTCGATAAGGCCTGTGAAATACTTTCACACGGGCGTTCTCACCCCGCCATATTCAACGATGACATTATATCAAAGGGCTTAAGAAGCTATGGCCTGCCGGCGAATGAGGCCAATAATTACATTCACAGCACCTGCGTTGAAATCACGCCTGTCGCGTCCTCCAACGCTTGGGTGGCAAGCCCCTACACCAATATGCCTCAGCTTTTGTCAGACTGCCTTGATAGAGAATATCGAAGCGCCGATGAGCTTTTGACCGCCTTTTTTGAGAAGCTTGATATAAGCATCAGGAATAACTTTGAGGCTCAAAACAACACGCGAAGAATTCGCGCCGAAAGCGCGATTAATCCGCTTCTTTCATGCTTTGTGAATGATTGCTTAGCGCGCGGGGTGGATATTGAGCAGGGCGGCGCGAGGTATAACTGGATTATGCCCAGCTTCGTAGGGGTAGCGAACCTTGTGGACTCCTTTTACGCGATAAAAAGCATTGTGTTTGAGCAAAAAAAACTGAGCATTTCAGAATTAAAAGCCGCCCTTGACAGCAATTTTGAAGGGCAGGAGCCGTTAAGGCTGAGATTGTTAAACTCATTCCCGAAATACGGTAATGACATAGACGACATTGACAAATATTTTGAAATCATAACCGGGCATATTATCGAGGAATGTAAAAAGTATACCGGCATGCACACAAATGGGAGGCTTATCCCGAGCACATTTTGCTGGGTAATGCATGAGCGCTTCGGAAGAGAAACCGGCGCAACGCCCGACGGGCGAAAGGCCGGCTTCCCTCTCGGTGACGGCGCGGGGCCCTGCCAGGGCAGGGAAATGAACGGACCGACAGCCTCTCTGCTTTCTTCAACGAAGTGGAAGCATCATGAGCTTATCGGCGGCGTTGCCGTGAATATGAAATTCTCAAAGAGCTCCCTGGGTGCGAAATCAGTTGAAACAATGAAAAGCCTTATTAAAACATATTTAAATAGAGGCGGATTTGAAATACAGATTAATGTCATTGATAAAGCGGTGTTGGAGAGGGCGGCAAAGTGCCCCGAGGAATACAAGGACATTGTTGTAAGAATCGGCGGCTACAGTGACTATTTTGTCAGGCTCTCACCTGAAATGCAGCAGGAATTAATACTGAGAACGGAGCACAGAATATAAAATGACAGGTAAGATTTTTGATATTCAACGCTTCTGCACAAATGACGGGCCCGGGATACGCACGGTGGTTTTTTTCAAGGGCTGCAGCCTTTCCTGCGCGTGGTGCCATAACCCCGAATCAAAGCAAACCGAGAATGAAATATTATATAATGAAAAAAGCTGTATACAATGTACGCTCTGTGAAGCGGAATGCACTGAGCATCAGCATTCTTTTGACTCTGCCGGGCACATCTTTTCACGGGATAATTGTAATTTGTGTATGAAATGTGTTGACGCTTGCCCCTCCGGCGCGCTGAAGGCCTGCGGAGAGGAAAAAAGCGCTGATGATATTGTTGAGGCGACTTTAAGAGACAGGCAGTTTTATGAGCAGTCCGGCGGGGGAGTAACCCTTTCGGGCGGCGAACCGCTTATGCAGTTTGAATTCGCTCTGGAGCTTCTGAAAAAGCTGAAGAAAAATGGAATTCACACCGCCGTGGAAACAAGCGGTTATTGCACGCGCGATTTGAGTGAAATAAACGAATATGTTGATTTGTGGCTTTATGATATCAAGCTCTTTCCGGAAGCTGAGCATGTTAAATACACAGGCAAGTCCAACGAAATTATATTAAAAAATCTGTATCTGCTTGACAGCTTAGGGGCAAAAATCATTTTAAGATGCCCAATAATCCCGGATATTAATATGAATGAAAGCCATTTTCTCTCAATCGCCGAGCTTGCTCAGGGGCTTAAAAATGTTGTTGCCATACACCTTGAGCCATATCACCCGCTGGGAATCGAAAAGGCGGCTCAGCTTGGTAAGCGGCAGGAATATAACAATGAGAGATTTGTGAATAACGATGATTTGCGTTCACTCATTGACGGCATCAGCAATAAAACAAAGGTTAAGCTTGAAGTGCTATAAGCAATTTTATAAGCCCCGTTTCAACCAATCTTTTTTTGCTCGAATTCCATTGAGCTTATTAACGCGTATGCGCGACTTGAGAATTAAGTATAGTGATTATACATAAACATATTAACACCTTAACCAAAGCGGAGCTTCACTAAAGTGACGGCTGCCGCTTTTTTTACTCAGAAATCCGCTCGATATACGCTGAATAACCGTCACAATTCAGAATCATTATTTAGAAAAATTTTGCAATAAGTCTCACTTTTTTATTTACTTTTGCCTGTTAATGTGGTAGCATAAAAAACGGGATAAAAATATATTGGAGGTTTGTCAAATGAAAAAATGTTTTAGAAGGTCCTTTGCGGTTCTCCTTGCAGTTCTTCTTGTTTTTGGTTCAGCGCCGCTCGGTGCGATTGACTTACCTGATTTCGGCGTAAGCGCTTCGGCTGAAACATTCGGGGATTACACTTATTCAGTTGAAAGCGGCAAAGCAATAATCATGGACTTTGCTTCAAGCGTTTCGGGTGATATCACAATCCCTGCCGAGCTTGGCGGCTACCCTGTGACGGCCATCGGCTATTGCGCGTTTACATACTGCTCAAATCTTACGAGCGTGACAATTCCGTCAGGTGTAATAAGCATCGGAGAATTAGCTTTTCAAAACTGCTCAGCCCTTACAAGTGTGACAATTCCGTCAAGTGTAACAAGCATCGGTGATGGTTCGTTCAGTTATTGCGCATCTCTCACAAGCGTGACAATTCCGT
>CAYUXK010000026.1:26354-29796 GCA_964448835.1 uncultured Clostridium sp.
AAGCGTGACAATTCCGTCAAGCTTAAAAACCATCAGCTGTGGAGCTTTTGAGTGTTGCTCAGCGCTTACAAGCCTGACAATAGCCGGGGGTGTAACAACAATCGACGAAGACGCGTTTGAGTGCTGCAGCTCTCTCACTAGCGTGACAATACCCGATAGCGTAACATTTATCGCCCGAAGCGCGTTTTATGAGTGTGATTCCCTTGTTAGTATTTCATTATCTGACAGCTTAACCCATATCGGTGAGGGCGCGTTTGATGAATGCTCAGCGCTTACAAGCGTGACAATACCTCAAAGCGTAACAACAATCGGTGAAGGCGCGTTTGATGAATGCGAATCTCTTACAAGCGTGACAATTCCTTCGAGCGTATCATTTATCGGTGAGGGCGCGTTTGAAGACTGCAATAGTCTTGTAAGCATAACGGTTAACAGCGAGAATCAGTATTATTCAAGTGACGCATACGGTGTTCTGTTTAATAAGGATAAATCAGTTCTTATTCAATACCCTGCCGGGAACGCGAGGACATCTTATCAAGTCCCCGCTGGCGTTAAAGAAATCGGCTATTGCGCTTTTTACCATAGCGAAACTCTTACAAACGTAATAATATCTGAAGGCGTGACGAACATCGGCGCGTGGGCGTTTGAAGACTGCTGTGGGCTTACAAGCGTTACTCTTCCCAAGAGCTTAAGGAGTTTAGGCAACGGGGCTTTCAATTATTGCAGCTCTCTTCAAATCATTACCATACCCGAGGGCGTTACATACATCGGGGATTCGACATTTTATTACTGCACCTCCCTCATAAGCGTGACAATGCCTTCAACCTTAATAACGATTGGTGAGAGTGCGTTTTATGAATGCAGTTCTCTTACAAGCTTAACGATTCCGGTGGGCGTTAAATTTATCGGGCCGCAAGCGTTTCAAAGCTGCAGCACGCTCACAAGCATAACAATACCGTCGAGCGTGGAAACCATCGGTCGTTTAGCGTTTGAAAGTTGCTCTGCCCTCACAACCATATCGATTCCCGAGGGTGTTAAAAATATTGAGTTCAGTGCTTTTTATGGATGTACCGCTCTTGACAATATAACCATACCCCGGAGTGTGATGTATATCGGTAACGATGCATTTGTTGAAACCGCCTATTATAACGATGCTGCGAATTGGGACGGCAATGCTTTATACATTGATAATTGTTTGATTAAAGTTAACAACGCACAGAGCGGCAGTTTCGATATAGCGGCAGGAACGCTTGTAATTGCAGGCAGAGCGTTTGAAAGTTGCAACTTACTCACAAGCGTAACTATACCCGAAGGGGTAAAGAGCATCGGCGATGTAGCTTTTAATTGCTGCTCAAGCCTTGGGGCTATGACGATACCGTCGAGCGTAACGAGCATCGGTTATGCCGCGTTTAATAATTGCGTGGCTCTCACCGGTTTAGTAATACCTTCAGGCGTAAAATTCATCGGCGCAAGTGCTTTTAGCAATTGTACAAATCTTACAAGCGTAACGATTCAAGCCGATATAAAATACTTATCCTATTACATTTTTGCAGGTTGCACTTCCCTTCAGAGTGTGATTATCCCGAATAGCGTAAAAAACATAGGCAGCAGTGCGTTCGGAGAATGCTCAGCGCTTACAAGCGTAACGATACCGGCGGGCGTGGAATCCATCGACGATAATGCTTTTAGCTATTGCACATCACTCACAAGTGTAACAATACCCGATAGTGTAAAATACATCGGTTACTATGCTTTTTACAGATGCGAAGCTCTTACAAGCTTAACGATACCTGAGGGGGTAGAATACATTAGTCCCTGCGCGTTCAGCAAATGCACTGACCTTACAAGTGTGGTCATACCCCCAACTGTAAATTATATTGGGGGTAATGCGTTTGATGGCTGCGAAGCACTTTCGGATATTACTATTCTGTCGACTACGGCCAATATCTCGTCAAATGCTTTTTGTAACACCGCTTATACCAACGACTCTGATAACTGGAACGGCGATGCTTTATACATTGATAACTGCCTGATTGAGGCAGACAAATGTATCAGCGGCAACTACAGTATAGCGGCGGGAACTAAGATAATAGCAGGCGATGCGTTTGCGTATTGCGAAGATCTCACAGGCATAACCATTCCTCAGGGCGTTACGTCAATCGGCTCAGACGCTTTCTATGGTTGCTCATCACTCAACGCAATAACAATTCCGACAAGCGTGACATATATTGGCTATGAAGCCTTTGAGGATACTGCGTATTACGAGAATGAAGCGAACTGGGTTAACGGTTCATTGTATATCGACAATTGTTTAATTGAGGCCAAAAACTATGTTACCGGTAATTACAATATAGCTGCGGGCACAAGAGTAATCTCTGAATATGTGTTTTACGAATGTGATTCTATTCAAAGCATTAATATACCCGAGGGCGTTGTATCTATATGTGACAGTGCCTTTGAGGATTGTGACGCTATTAAGAGTATAACAATACCGTCAACCGTCACAAAAATCGGAAACTGGGCGTTCTATGGTTGTGAATCCCTTGAGAGAGTTACGGTTAACAGCCAAAATAACAATTACTCAAGCGACGCATCAGACGTATTGTTTAATAAGAATAAAACAACTCTTATTTACTACCCTCAGGGCAGAGACGCGGTGTCATATATTGTACCCCAGAGCGTTACTACGGTAGCCTCAGGCGCATTTTATGATTGCTATGACCTTAAACATTTGCACATTCACTCAAACGTAACTTCAATGGAGAATTGGGTGTTTGGTTACTCCACCAACTATGTCTTCTCAGATACAGAGGATAGCATTTCACAATCCTACGCGTATGGATTTGGATACCATTCTGTTCTCTGCGATGGCCATCAAACAGAGGTATCAGGTGTCACGGTATCCCCGACAACAAAGACACTCGCCCTCGGGGCAACTCAGCAGCTAACAACAACCGTTGCCCCGACGAACGCTGAAAACAAAGCTTTGACATACTCGTCATCTGACCCTTCAGTTGCAACAGTATCAGAAACAGGTCTTGTCGCCGCAATTTCTGTTGGCAACGCGACAATTACCGTCTCAACTGTTGACGGCGGCTATGAGGCAACCTGCTTAGTTTCGGTTCTTCCGCCGACAGTATCGATTAAGAATCTCAACAACTCCGCTACGGTGAATTACGGCGACACCCTTGAGCTCACAGCGACAACTGAGTATATGCCGCAAGGCGCGTATGTCAAGTGGGAATTCACGGGTAGCGGCGCCACGATAGAGCAAAGCGCGAGCGGCGACACCTGCAAAGTCACCTCAACAGGCGCCGGCAAAGTATTCGTCACCGCGACAGTGGTCGACTCAAGCGGCAACCCGATTCTTGTCGGCGGCAGCGCAAGCACCGCCACTCAGACAATTACCTGCAAGGCAGGCTTCTTCCAGAAGCTCATCAGCTTC